>NZ_FUWU01000071.1 GCF_900167415.1 Fibrobacter intestinalis
TGCTGGCACCTCGTCATTGCGAGGCGCGATAACGCCGTGGCAATCCAAGCCAGCGGTACGTCATTGCGAGCAAGGCCCATGAGTCTTGGGAACTTGTTCCCTTAGACGAATTGTCCCTTTCAGGGATACTTCAACTACGGAATCGGAGATTCCTAGTTTCAGGGATGCAAAGCCGAAGCAATCTTGTCTGCGGGAAAGGATTGCTTCTACACTTCGAGTATAACTCCACTAAGTCAATAAATTGACAAGCGTCGTATAACCCCTCCGGGGTTCGGGGAGACGGTCGCTTTCAAATATGACTGATTTTCTCCTTGGTGGGTACGCAATGACGAATACTACTAGTCTCCTCGAAGATAATGCCTGCAAGCAAGCTTGCGGCGCAACATTCGTCTTGCACGCTTTTGCAAAGGCTCCCTTCCAGGGACAATTCCTCTAAAAGAGTAAAACTCTTAAGACTCATGGGCAGCCCCTTTTCCCTTCACCCTATCCCCGCTACGCTTTATAGTTGAAAAATTTTGGATTTATAGGGAGGAATGAAATGGTAGTGTCGAGAGGGGGCTTTCACACGGTGAACTCAGTTCCCAGTTCTCAATTCCAACTCCCAACTAATCACTCGCCGCTATTGGCGCGTTTCCGACGAAGCTTTTTTCGCAACCGGGGCGTTGCGGGGTGTCCCCGCAGAGGGGGTAGCAGAAGACGGCGACCGAGCTTGCCGAGTCCCGGCTTCTGCGAGGGGGAGGCTTCCCCCGCCTACTTCACCGAAACCGGAATCGAGATTTGGCGATTGATTTCGTGGACAAGAAGGACGTAACGCCCCGAAGCGACATGCGCTTGAAATGAATCGCCATGCGGTCGGATTTCTTCCACGTGCCCCATGACCGAGACGAGACGGACGGACGCATTTTTCTCCACGTTCGAGAGCGTGATTTTTTTGCCTTGCACACTGACTTGCGGGACCGCAAAACGGGTGAAATTTGGCGCAAGGGCCGTTTCCGAAGAGTCGCTTTTTTCGTAGAGAGGGGAGAGCGCTTCCGCCCACAGGCGATGCATCGCTTTTCCTCCGCTATTCGCCTCCGGGTGCACTCCGTCGCTGCCAATCCATTCCGGGTGTTCCAAAAAGTGGGTGTAAAAATCGGGACCTTGCGGAAGCCCGTTTTCCCGAACCAGGCTGTCAAGCGCTTCCAAAAAACGGGGATGGATTTGCCAACCCGCTTTGGCGGAATCCGTTGCGATAATTCGGGCGATAACCGGCGTAATGCCGTGCGCTTTGGCGGAATCAATAATCGTCTGCATATTCGCGACGAATGTCGAAAGATTCCAGTCGCCGCCGCCCCAGGCGTCGTTCGTCCCCATTTCAATCGCCCAGTATTTCACGTTTCCCGCATATTCCAGATAATCGCCCAAGTGTTCGACCACTTCCGTGCTGTTGATGCAGCCAATGCCTCCGCGAAGCATCGCCGGCGTGTATTCCGGAAAGCGCGCGTGAATGAGCTGCGCCGTCGTCGAATCCGTTTCCTGCTGTTTGAGTCCCATCTGGCTGATGCTCGTGCCCATGAAAAACCAGGTGTCCGTGCTGCCGTCCGTCATATCGAACGCTTCGATTTCCAAAATCTGCCCGACATCTCCTTCGCTCTGCAATTTGAACCAGGATTTTCCGGCAAAATCGATTTGTACGCCCCGCGCCATGACCGGATTGTTTTGGATGGTCGCCGCCGTTTCCCAGTCTCCGTCAAATCCGTCGGAGGAATTCGCCGAGGTCAAAATTTTGAAATTTGAAAGGGCGACGCCGCTATGCCCGCAACCGGACGTAAAATCGACAGCCCAAGCGCAATCGCCGTAAGATTCCCAGTTGACGAGGAGCTTTTCCGGCCCCTGCCCCACGTGAATGGCGATTTCCTTTGCGGAGGAGCTTTTCCAGTTGGTGAGAAAACCGTCCGTCAAATAATCCGTCGAACCCGTTCCCGTATAAGCGGGAAGACCGCCCGAAACCAGTTTATTGGGCACGATGGCATGAGAAAAAGCCAGCACTCCCCAAGCCGCCGTCAAAGCCAGCATCGTTTTCCAAGTTTTCATAAACACTCCTTTTCACCAGGCGAGTTGCGTCATCCGATTCGCCTTGCCGGAGCTGAAATATACTTCAACGGAGGCCAAAATCCCGCAGTCCTTCTCGTAGCGTCCCGATTTTCTGAAAAGTCGGAGACGCTCACTTCTTGCCGTTTTCAAAGCCGCTTCTCCCGTAAATTTTCCCAAACGCCTCCCCAAGCTCCGCCTGCGATTTCCCCATTCTTTCCACAAACCTTCTTGAATAATGCACAAAAAAGCACTTCACGACAGAAAATTTTTATTATCTTTTGCGAAAATCGAACCGGAACTCCGGGTTCTCCCCCGGTACGGAGAGAAATTTTATCCATATTTGGCTCGTTTTCAGAAAAATCGAGATTTAGGGTTATAGGATTAAGGATTACTATGGCAGTCAAATACACCGAAGACAACATCAAATCGCTGGAATGGCACGAACACATCCGGATGCGCCCGGGAATGTACATCGGGAAGCTGGGCAACGGTCAAAGCCCCGACGACGGCATTTACGTTCTGGCAAAAGAAATTATCGACAACTCCATCGACGAATTTGTGATGGGCGCGGGAAAACGGATTGAAATCGAAATCCAGGATCGCGAAGTCCATGTCCGGGACTATGGGCGCGGCATTCCGCTCGGAAAAGTCATCGACTGCGTTTCCAAAATGAACACCGGCGGCAAATACGACTCCGAAGCGTTCCAAAAATCCGTCGGCCTGAACGGTGTCGGCACCAAGGCGGTGAACGCCCTTTCCGACAAGTTCATCGTGCAGAGTTTCCGGGACGGCAAATGCAAAAAGGCGGAATTCAGCCGCGGCGTACTCGTCAAGGAATACGGGGAATGCAAAACCTCCGAAAAAAACGGAACCGAAATCATCTTCTCTCCCGACCCGACGATTTTCGACAAGAACTACCGCTTTCTTCCCGCCTACATGGAAGAAAAAATCTGGAATTACGCCTACCTGAACACCGGACTCACCCTGGTGATGAACGGCAAGGAATACGTGAGCAAGGACGGGCTTCTCGATCTGCTTTCCGGTCGAGTCGATGACACGCTGCGCTACCCTATCGCCCATTCCAAGACCAAGGATATCGAAATCGCCTTTACCCACGGAAATCAATACGGCGAGCACTATTTCAGTTTTGTAAACGGCCAGCACACGACCCAGGGCGGCACGCACCAGCAAGCGTTCCGAGAAGGTTTCGTCAAAGGCATCCGCGACCATTACAAAAAGGACCTGGACCCTGCGGATATTCGCAACTGCATTATTGCGGCCATCGCCGTACGCATCCAGGAACCCGTCTTTGAATCGCAGACCAAAACGAAGCTCGGCAGCACGACAACGGCACCGGACGGACCGTCGATTCGCACCTGGATTGTCGATTTCGTCTCCACGGAAGTGGACAATTATCTGCACAAGCATGCCGATGCCGAAAAGGCGTTGCTCGACCGGATTTCGCAAAGCGAGCGCGAACGGAAGGACATCGCCGGCATTCGCAAACTCGCCAACGAAAGGGCGCGCAAAGCCAACCTGAACAACAAGAAGCTCCGGGATTGCAAAGTACACCTGCCCGATGTCAAAAATCCCATCCACAAAGAAACGATGATTTTCTTGACCGAGGGCGACTCCGCTTCGGGAACGCTGACCAAGGCGCGCAATGTGCAAAACCAGGCGGTATTCAGCCTCCGCGGGAAACCGCTCAACAGTTTCGGGCTGACCAAAAAAGTCGTCTATGAAAACGAAGAGTTCAATCTGCTCCAGCACGCTCTCGACATCGAAAACGGTCTGGATTCCCTGCGCTACGACAAAGTGATTATCGCGACCGATGCCGACGTGGACGGCATGCACATCCGCCTTCTTCTGATGACGTTCTTCCTGCAATTTTTCCCGGAACTCGTGGAACAACGGCACCTGTATATTTTGCAGACTCCGCTTTTCCGCGTGCGCAACAGCAAAAAGAAAAAAGTGCTCTACTGCTACGACGAATCCGAACGGGACGAGGCGGCAAAAGTTCTCGCTGGAGCCGATCTGGAAGTCAGCCGTTTCAAAGGACTCGGCGAAATCAACCCGGACGAATTCCGCCAGTTCATCGGCGAAACGATGCGGCTTGAAAGCGTAGTCACACCGCCGGACGCATCCCTGCAAAAAATGCTCGGCTACTATATGGGAAAGAACACCCCCGAACGACAGGAACGCATCGTTAAAAACCTGCGGGCTAGCGCTGTGGAGGAACTGTAATGAGCGACATGAACAACGAAGAAAACAAAGAACTCGATTCCAACATCCACGAAGCCGAAGTGCAAAGCAACACGGCGATTCTCGGGCTTTCCAACGCCAACCATCTGGAAAAGCTCTACGACGGCTGGTTCCTCGATTACGCGAGCTACGTCATTCTGGACCGCGCCGTCCCCTATTTTGAAGACGGCCTGAAACCCGTGCAACGCCGCATTCTGCACACCCTTTCCGAAATGAACAACGGGCATCTGATCAAAGTCGCCAACGTCGTCGGTGCCACGATGAAATACCACCCGCACGGCGATTCGTCCATTTATACGGCACTTGTCGGACTCGGGCAAAAGGACCTGCTGATTGAAACGCAGGGAAACTGGGGAAATCCGCTCACCGGCGACGGCGCGGCGGCAGGGCGTTACATCGAAGGACGCCTTTCCCAATTCGCACAAGAAGTCCTCTTCAACGACGAAACGACCGAATGGATTCCGAATTACGACGGCACACGCAAAGAACCGGTAACGCTCCCCGCCAAGTTCCCGCTGCTGCTCGCCCAGGGCGTCGATGGCATCGCGGTCGGGCTTTCCACCTACATTCTTCCGCACAATTTCAACGAACTTTGCGAAGCGAGCGTCGCCTATCTGAAAGGCAAAAAATTCACGCTCTACCCGGACTTTTTCACCGGCGGTTCCATTGATGTATCGCATTACGACGACGGTGCCCGTGGCGGAAAAGTCAAAGTCCGCGCCAAAATCGAAGTGCAGGATGCCAAGACCCTCGTCATCCGCGAAATCCCCTTCGGCACCACAACCGGCTCGCTCATCGAATCGATTGTCGCTGCCAACGACAAGGGCAAAATCAAAATCAAGCGCGTGGATGACGACACCGCGCAGAACGTGGAAATCATCATCCATCTGTTGCCGGGTTCCGAACCGCAAAAAATGATCGAAGCGCTCTACGCGTTTACCGATTGCGAAAAATCGCTTTCCCCATGTACCTGCGTCATCATCGACAAGAAGCCGTGCTTCACCACGACAACGGAACTTCTGAAGCTGAGCGTAAACCATACGAAGCGTCTGCTCAAATGGGAACTCGAAAACGACCTCCAGCACACGCAAGAAAAATGGCACGCGACAAGCCTTGAAAAGATATTCATCGAGAACAAGGTTTACGAAGTCATCGAGAAATCGAAAGACCGGGAAGACATGTTCCTTCGGATTAGCGAAGGCCTGCGTCCCTACGTCAAAAAGCTTCGCCGGGAAGTGACCACCAAGGACATTGAAAAGCTCGTCGAAATCCCGATGCGCAAGCTCTCCCACTTCGACCGGAAAAAAGCGGACGAATTTCTGAAAGAGCTCGACGCCCACATCGAAGAAATCAACCACAATCTGGAACACCTCACCGAATACACCATCAACCATTTCAAAAATCTGGAAAAGAAATACGGCGCAGGCCGGGAACGCAAAACCCAGATTACGGAATTCGGAAAAGTCGATGCTGTCCACGTCGCGATGGCGAATCAGAAATTCTACGTCAATCGCAAAGAAGGCTTTGTCGGCACGGGACTCAAAAAAGAGGAATACCTGTTCGACGTCTCGGAATACGACGACATCATTGTATTCAAAGCGGACGGGACTTATAAAATCGTCAAAGTTTCGGACAAGGATTTTGTCGGCAAAGACATCCTTCTGGTGGAAAAATTCAACAAGGAAGACGAACGCCGCATTTACAACGTCATTTACCAGGACGGCAAGGATGGGGCTGCCCTGATCAAGCGATTCAACGTCGGCGGCGTCACCCGCAACAAGGACTACCCGATGGGCAAAGGAAAACCGGGAACGAAGATTCTCTACATTTCCTCGAATCCGAACGGCGAAGCCGAAGTGGTCAAGGTGATTCTCAAGCCTCGCCCGCGAATCAAGCTGAACTTTGAAGTGGATTTCGCCGATACCGAAATCAAAGGCCGCAACACGCTGGGCAACCAAGTAACCAAATATGCGGTCAAATCCATCAAGAAGATCAGCGCGGGAGAAAGCACCCTCGGTGCCAAAATCTATTACTTCGACACCGTATCCGGCATCGTCAGTACGCAGCGCAAAGGCAACCGCCTCGGCGCATTTGAAGACGGAGAAAAACTGATTACCATCCGCACAAACGGCATGACGAAACTGCACGAGATGAAAGACCCGATTCTCGTCGGGACGGACATTCTGTATATCGGAAAATACGATCCGGAGCTGACATTCACCGTCCTCTATTTTGAAGGCGAAAATTTCAGCTACATGGTCAAGCGCTTTACCCTGGAAAATTGCCCGACGACAACGGAATTCAACATTCTTTCCGATCATCCGGACACTCGCATGGTGGAACTCTTCAGCACGGACAGTGCCCGAGTCATTATGGATTACCAGTCCGGGCACAAGGTCGAACAAGAGGAAATCGATCTGACCGTGATGGCCGACGTCAAGACTTACAAGGCTCTGGGAAGCAAATTCACCGCCAAAAAAGTGAAACGCTTTACCCGAATCGACGAAGAAACCGGCGGCGAACTTCCGGAAGATTCCAAAAATCCCGATATGCCGGATCTTTTCGGCTAACGGTCAAAGCTCTCGGCGGAACGTTTTGCGTTCCGCCCGCTTTTTCGGGCTTTTGCCAAAGGCCTCCTCTAAGTTGCATGAAAGCGGCTAGTTATCCGTTTTTCATCCAATCATTCCGAAGAGGGGTGGGCAAAGCGACCGATGAGACCATCCTCTTTGCGAACAAAGATTGCTTCGTCGTATCTCTCCTTGCGATGTCATTTTTCAAATCGGTCGCCGAAACTAGCCGAAGCATTTCCCAAGCCCTTTTTAAAGGTCGCCTCAAGGCTTTTTAAAATTTTTGGAACGGCATTTCCCCGCTTTTATGTATTTTTGAAAATGTGTGATTCGTCACATGGTTTCCCTTTTACGAGGTTTCTGTGCTTCGCCTAGCTGTTTTTGCCCTTTTCTTATCCTTCTCCACGCTTTTTGCCCAAGTCCAGTTTCCGCATGGTTCCGGCGTCATCGACGTGACCCTGCCGCCTTACAATGCCAAAAACGACGGCAAGACCGATGTGACAGAAATCATCCAGCAGGCTCTGGACGATCATCCTAACGGCGACTACATTATTTATTTGCCCAATGGAACCTACCTGATTTCGCGCCAGCTCAGCTGGCCCCAAGCCGAAAAAGAGGAACATTCCTACCGCAAGACCATCCTTCAGGGCGAAAGCATGGGAGGCACGCATCTTGTCATGCAGGACAACGCCTACGGCTACGACAATCCGGACGCTCCCCGGGCGATGCTCTACACGGGAATGGGCAACTTCGCGCACAATCGGAACGCCATCCGCGATATGACTCTCCACACGGGCAAAGGCAATCCGGGGCTTATCGGCATCCGCTTTAACGCCAACAACCAGGGGACCATCCTGAATGTGAAAATCTTCTCGGGCGATGGTTCCGGCGTCGCCGGCATCGACATGAATTATACGGACAATATCGGTCCCCTCTTTATCAAGAACGTGGAAATCCGCGGATTCAACGTGGGCATCCTCACCGGCTTCCCCATGTACGGGATGACTTTTGAACACATCACCCTTCTCGACCAAAAGAAATACGGCATCGAAAACCACGATCAGGTTCTGACCATCCGCAATCTCCGCAGCCGCAACGCGGTTCCCGCCGTCGCCAACTTCGGCGAAAACGCCCTTCTCACGATGCTCGGCGGCGCACTGGAATACACCGGCAAGAAAAAGGCCAAAATCCCCGCCATCTACAACGAAGGTTTCCTCTTTGCGCGCGACATCGCCACCAGCCGATACGCCAAAGCGATCGAAGACCGCGGACCCGCTTCCGGCGAAGGAGTTGACGGCTCCGAAATCATCGAATACTCTTCCGACCTTCCGACAAACCTCTGCCATTCCCCACAGTATTCCTTCAAGCTTTCCGTTGCCGAAACCATGCTCCCCGTCGAGCAGACCGCCGACTTGTGGGTGGGAATCCAAGGCGATTACGGCGGAACGCAAGGCACGGGTTCCGACGACTCCAAAGCCATCCAGCAGGCGATTGACGACGGCGCAGAGACCATCTACTTCACTCCCGGCGGACGCTATACGATTAACAAGGACATCCACATCCGCAAAAGAGTCCGGCGTCTCATCGGAACGGAAGCGACCATCGACGGCACGGGAAAATTCATCATCGAGAACAGCGCATTCAAGGAAATCACCATCGAAAGGTTCGGCGAGTTCGGCGCAGGAATCGTCCACAAGTCCCCGCAGGCGCTGATTCTCAAAAACATGAAAGTCAAGGAATACGAAAGCGCGGAGCAGGGCGCGGGCGATCTCTACCTGGAAGACGTGGCGATAAACCAGATGGAAATCAACCGGCAACACGTCTGGGGGCGCAGCCTTTACATGGACAACGACCGCAAGACGAAAATCGTAAACAACGGCGGCACTCTATGGATTCTCGGACTGACGGCGAACAACGGAAATACGGTTTTGCACAACCGGAAGCACGGCGAAGCGGAACTGGTCGGCGTCCACGTCATTTCCAACCGCAAGGCGAAATACGCCCCGATGTTCATCAACGACTCGGCGAGCATTTCCGTCGAAGGCCTCCGCGAGACCCTCATTCAAGGAAACGCATTCCCCAAGATTGCCGAAGAAACCCGGAACGGCATCACGCAGACCCTCTTTTCCGAAAGCCTGCTCAAAAATCCGTCCGGCGGAACCATGATGACGCTTTTTGTCGGCTACATTCCCAAGGTCGGCAGCAACGAGCCGCCCGAAGTGGAAGGCGCAGACGACATGATTCTTTTGCAGAGCGACATCGCCAAGTTCTCCGGCAGGGTCTATGACGACGGACGCGGGAGCAAAGGCTTTTGCAAAGATCCCGTCCAATGGAAAAAAATTTCCGGACCGGGACGCGTCGTATTTTCCAACGACAAGGATTACGAAACAGACGTGTCGTTCTCTTACAGCGGCAGATACAACATCGCCTTTACCGCGGACGACGGCGAGTTCAAGAGCAGCGACACTTCCCGCATTTACGTTTTTGACCTGCGCACGACCACCAAAGACCACAGCGGAAACGGCGTTGCTTCGGGACGCGGCATGGACACCTGGGTTTCGGAATTCGACGGCTATTCCCCGCACGGCGACGACTCGCTTCTGCAAATCGGCTACAGCAAAGAAGGGGCCAGCGCCAAGATCTACCTCAAGTTCGACGTGTCCGCAGTTCCAGGTCCCATATCCGACGCGGCGTTGCAACTCCAGATGCCTCCGGACCCCCGCTATAAAGACAAAAAGAAGCCCGTCCTGTGGAATGTCTTCGGGCTTCTCGAAGAGCCGGGAAAGGATTTCGGAGACGGCATCCTTCCCGCGGACTGGCAGGAAAGCGAAATGACCTGGTATAACGCCCCCGCCAATCAGGACGGTCCCGGCGGCGCTTACATTCCCCGCAAAGCGCGCGGCGGTGGCATTGACCCCAAATACACAAGCTACCTCGGCACGATTTCGCCCAAACCGGATTCCCCCTTCGGAACGTTCATCAAGACGACGAACTTGACAGACTTCATGAAGCGCAAGCACAAATCGAAAATTTTCACGTTCATCCTTTCCGCAATCGCCCCCAGCGATTCCAGCTATTTCGTCTATTCGCGCGACGCCGGCAAGGCACTCGCCCCCGCCCTCTACATCAGCTATTTCGATTCCAACCGTACGGTCAGCGGCATCACCACGGAAAGCGCCATCCAGCTTTCCAAAGTCCACATCGACATCGTGACACTGGAATGCGATTTCGATTTGACCATCGGCGAACCGCAATTCGTCAAAATCGAAATTTTCAACGAATCCGGCAAATTCATCCAGCAGATTTGCGGGCGGGAACTCAAGAGCGAGACCAAATACCCCTTCAAGTTCAAGGCGAAAAGCTTCCCGACGGGCAAATACACCTTGAAAGTCTCCGGAGAATCCTTCTCCCGCGAAGAAAAATTCTACATCCTGAATTAAGGCAGATATGAAGCACGCATTTTTCAAATTCATTCCGGCAATTTTTGCCCTCTCCCTCATCGGTTGCGGAAGCGACAGCGGCTCCTCCGCTAGTGAAGAGTCCTCTTCTTCGGAATCCTCGTCGTCCGTTTCGTCCAGTTCCTATTCCAACCGCCTCGACGTCCTCTATGCGGACACGCTCACCGCAGACACGCTCCGCATAACTCCCCGCGATTCCCTCTTCTCTTCCTGCAAGCTGTTTTTAGGAGAACTCCCTCAAGGTTCGCGCATCCGGATTATAGCGAAAAAGACGGGAGGCGACGCCGATTCCCTGTTCGTCCGGGAAGAAGCGGGTGAAATTCTCTACCCGGAATATTTTTGGACGGACGCAAACGGCGACACGACCTACAACACGCAGAATTTGTACGCCAAGCTGGACACCGCCGATTATTCCACGGCCATTTTCGTCACAACGGCAAACTCCGGATTCTACTATGTGGATATTCCCCGCATCAGCACGGACCGGGATTCTTCTTTTTCCATCCGCATTGCCGCTGAAATCCAGAGCGGCTACTACCGCTACGTCGGCGATACCACCCGGCTGGAACTTTCACCGGGCGACACCATTCGCGGCGTCTTCCTGCTAGGCAATTCAAGCGACAGCGCACTCGCCGGATTTTCAGCATCCACGGGCAAGAGCATCAACATCAAAGCATTCGGCAAGTCCCTCGATGAAATCGTCCTTCGCAGCAAATCTTCGACCCTCGCTTCGGGACTTTCCGTAAACGAACAGATTCTGCCCGAAAAAGACGAAGAGTATTCCGTCGCCATCCGTCCGCAAAAATTCCCCAACTACCAGACGGGCTACTACGGTTATTTCACCATTGAAACGACCAGCCGCGATTTGGAAAAGGGAGAATACTTCGCCCTGCCAGATTCCATCCAGAAAGTCGGCGACACGCTCACCATCGTCCGTCCCAAAAACGACGCCGCCAAATACTATCTGCGCCAAGAACAATACGTGTGGCTGGCAAAGCTTTCCAAAGGCGACACCCTCCAGATTTACCACAGCATCGAAGGCTACTTCTCCGATGCCAGCTACCCCGCCACTTACACGATACTCGACAGCGAAGGCGATTCCATTTCCACCATTACCGAAACCCGCCCGCAGTTTATCGCGCCTAAAGACGGCGACTACTATCTGCATTACATCCGTTTGAACTCCCCGCCGCAGACAAGCAGCCAGATCCTGACTCTCCATACGATGATCCAGCGTTTGAACTACGTGACCAAATTCTACTTCTACGACGAAGAACTCGACAAAGTTATCACGGAGTATTCAAGGAGCCTTGGCGACACGCTCCACTTTGCGTCGCTTTCCCTCCGCACAGAGCCCTCGGACGTGAGCAACCTCGCCCGCTGGTATATGCCCTGCGAAGATCTCGCCTACATCCAGTCCGCCTATTCAATGGAAAGCTGCAAGTCCAAAGGTTCGGACCAGCTTTTAAGCGCAAACAATGTCGTCATCACCGAAAATGACGAAGCCATCGGTGAAACTTTCCACCTGATTGCGGAAAGCAAAGCCGATCCGCGAGCCCGCGACACCATCACCGTTTACATCAACGAATAATTTTTCTATATTTCGCACACCGTTTTGCCGAGCCAAGCTCTGCCAGCAAAACGGTTTTAACTAAAGAGCTTCCTTTCGAGGTAACAATGTCCTATCGTGGACCCAAAGCCAAGGTTGCCCGCTCTCTCGGGCTTGCAATCACCCCTAAAACCCAAAAGGTTCTGGACCGTCGTAAGTTCGGTCCCGGTCAGCACGGCCAAGACCGCAAGAAGTCCGCTTCCGTTTACAAGCAGCAGCTTGTCGAAAAGCAGCGTCTCCGCTTCACCTACAACATTTCCGAAGCCCAGATGGCAAAGACTTATGCCGAAGCCAACCGTCGTGACGGTTCTGCAGGCGACAACCTGATGGTTCTTCTCGAAACCCGCTTGGACGCCCTCGTCTTCCGCATGGGTTTTGCGCGCACCATTTTTGCCGCACGCCAGTATGTTGCCCACGGCCATTTCTCCGTAAATGGCGTCCGCAGCTATTCTCCGAGCCGACTCGTAAAGGCCGGCGACGTGATCGCCGTCCGCGAACGTTCCAAAAACCACGTCCAGATCAAGGAAGCCATCGACAATGCGCCGGCAGCTCCGGAATATCTGGCTGTGGATAAGGACAAAATGGAAGGCAAACTCGTAGCGACTCCGCTCCGTGGTCAAATTCCGGTTCAGCTCCAAGAACAGCTCGTGGTGGAATACTACTCCCGTTAGTAAAATTCTTCCGACGAAAACAGGAATTTTCAAAAACACTTTGCTTCGGCAAGGTGTTTTTTTGGAAATTATATAGTCCTCCCTTAAAATCCCGCCCAGCCCGCATAACTATTGGGAAAAATTGATTTCTACCCTGTGAAATTATTGCAAGGTTTTCTAAAATATGACTGAAAACCTTGCATTTTTTT
>NZ_FUWU01000059.1:0-5660 GCF_900167415.1 Fibrobacter intestinalis
ATCCGCAAAGCAACGGGAAAGTGGAACGTTTTCACAAGACCCTCAAGGCGGAGGAAGTCCGTCGTGACGCTTACCAGGACTATTCCGATGCAAAGAGGAAAATGTCGGACTGGATCAATTACTACAACTCGGAACGGCTACATTCCGCAATCGGATTCCTGACTCCTGACGAGGTTTTCGCAGGAAAGATGGAGGAACGACTTGCAGAACGAAGAACAAAATTGTATAATGCGACAAGAGAACGTGAGGATTATTGGGCTAACCAACAGATCTGACAGACTCCCTTATTAGCTTTGCCAAAATTTTCCAAGTTCAACTTGGGCGGGACAGGAATTTTTATTGCGTATTTTGTGCGCAGCCGGGAATGCCTATGGTTTGTTATGGAGACGCGCGTTCAAAAGGAATCCGAAATGAAGTGAAGTAAGGGATGGCGAGTTTTTTGCTCGGTTTGTTTCATACTATGGAGAAAAATTTCTTTGGCGTAATGCTGTTGGATTTATTCATTTTCAAAAAATCGGTTGCATTAGAGTGGCTTGTTGACAGTCCGAATTGCCTATCTGATCACTCATCACTTCTCCCTTGATGAGGGGTGGTGTGCTTCGGCTAGTTTGACAAGCTGGCGGTCCCTGAGCCTGCCGAAGGGCAGTAACCGGTTGCCGAAGCACGGTTGCTGAGCTTGTCAAAGCATTACCAAAGCAATGTTTAGGGGCGGCCTTGGAAAAATCATCCTCGCAAATTGCTAGATTGAATTTCCATCTGTAGGAAGGCTTTTGAATGAAAATAAGACATTTGATTTTGAACCCGATCAAGATTTTCTCCATTTTGAGACGTAGAGGCTTTTTACGTTGGATGCCCGATTCCTTGTATTTGAAATTATGCTTTAAAGAGAAAATCGGCCGCTGGCCAGATTTGAAAAATCCCAGGACTTTCAATGAAAAAATCCAGTGGCTGAAATTGCACGACCGGAATCCGCTATACACGCAACTGGTGGACAAGTACGAAGTGCGCAAATATATCGCCGAAACGATTGGCGAAAAATATCTGATTCCGCTTCTCGGCGTGTGGGGTTCTTTCGACGAAATCGATTTTGACAAACTGCCGAACCAGTTCGTCCTCAAATGCACCCACGACTCGGGCGGGCTGGTCATCTGCAAGGACAAATCCAAGCTGGACATCGAAGCGGCGAAGAAAAAAATCAACCAGTGCCTGAAGCGCAACTATTACTATACTTGGCGTGAGTGGCCATATAAGAATGTAAAGCCAAGAATTATTGCTGAGGAATATATGGAGGACGAACCCGGTAAAGGCTTGAAGGATTATAAATTTTTCTGCTTTAATGGCGCGGTGAAGGCTTTGTTTGTTGCTACGGATAGAGAAATTCATCAAACCAAGTTTGATTTCTTTGACCCCGAATTTAACCATTTGCCAATGAAACAGCATTATCCTAATAATGAGGAAAGAGAAATAAAGCGGCCGGCAGGATTTGAAGAGATGAAACTCCTTGCGTCAAAATTGACTTCGAAGTTTCCCCATTGTCGGGCGGATTTTTACGATATGGGTGGATAAGTGTATTTTGGTGAATTGACTTTTTCTCATTTTAGTGGTTTTGAACCGATGGAGCCAATGGAATGGGATGACAAATTTGGCAGCTGGCTGACTTTGCCAAAAGGATGATAAGCTTCTTCTAAAATTTTGAAAAATGATGGAAGTCAAAGCTTTTCGCTCCGTTCTTCAGATGCCTGCCCCGACAGAAATGAAAAAAGCGGCAAAGGGCCGCTTCTTTTAGATTTTTAGTTCTTCCGTTATTTTTTCTTTTTCCTGCTGGCGAACCATTCGTCGAAGGTTATTGCCCTGTCGAGATAGCTCGTGGGCGTGAGTTCCAGAACGCGGTCGGCGAGGGTTTCCGCAAATTCGTGGTCTTCGGTGCAGAAAAGAATCGGGCCTTTGTAGGCTTTGAGCCCGTTGTTGAGTGCCGTGATGGATTCCAAATCCAGATGCGCCGTCGGTTCGTCGAGCATAAGCATATTGGCGTTGGAAAGCATCATTTTGCTGAGCATGCAGCGGACTTTTTCGCCGCCGGAAAGCACCTTCGCCGACTTGAGCGCTTCTTCGCCGGTAAAAAGCATCCGTCCGAGGAATCCGCGAATGAACGTTTCGTCCTGTTCCTTGCTGAATTGCCGGAGCCAATCCACAAGGGAAAGCTCTTCGGTAAAGAAAGCGTCGTTGTTCTTGGGAAAGTAGCTTGTGGAAATGGTCGTTCCCCATTTGACTTTGCCCGACTTGATGTTTTCTTCATCCTGGATGGCTTCCAGGAATGCGGTTTTCAAAACGCCGTAATCGCCGACCAGGGCGACTTTGTCGCTGCCGCCGAGAGAAAAATTCAGGTGCTCGAGCTGGGTGCCGTCGCCGGCGGTAATGGTCAAGTCCTTGACTTCGAGGACGATTTTTCCCGGTTCGCGGTCCATTTTAAAGCTGACCCACGGGAATTTGCGGCTTGATGCGGGCATTTCTTCGACGGTCATTTTGTCGAGGAGCTTTTTGCGGCTTGTCGCCTGCTTGGCTTTGGATGCGTTCGAGGCAAAGCGCTGGATGAACGCTTTGAGTTCCGCTATTTTTTCTTCGGCGCGGCGGTTCTGGTCCTTGCGCTGCTTTTGGGCGAGTTGGCTGGCTTCGTACCAGAATTCATAGTTGCCCGCGTACAAATTGATGCGACCGTAGTCGATGTCGCAGATGTTCGTGCAGACCGTGTTCAAAAAATGCCGGTCGTGCGAAACGACGATGACGGTATTTTCAAAACGTTCCAAATAATCTTCGAGCCAGCTGACGCATTCCAAGTCCAGGTGGTTCGTCGGTTCGTCGAGCAAAAGGATGTCGGGATTGCCGAAAAGCGCCTGCGCCAGAAGAACCCGGATTTTTTCGTTGCCGTCCAGTTCCTTCATCAATTTGGTATGCGATTCTTCGGGAATTTCCAGGCCTTTCAAAAGGGTTCCCGCCGAAGATTCCGCTTCGTATCCGCCCATTTCCCCGAATTTCGTTTCCAGATCAATTGCTTCCATGCCTTCTTTTTCGGTCATTTCGGCTTTGGCGTAAAGTTCGTCCCGGCGTTTCCCGATTTTGTAGAGCTCCGGGTAACCCATCATCACCGTGTCCAGAACGGTAAATTCTTCGTAGGCAAAGTGGTCCTGCTTTAAAACGGCGATGCGTTCGTTTGCGTCGTGCGAGACGTCGCCCGTATTCGGTTCGAGTTCGCCGGAGAGGATTTTTAGGAATGTGGATTTTCCCGCGCCGTTTGCGCCGATGATGCCGTAGCAATTTCCCTTGCGGAAAGAAAGATTGACTTCCTTGAAAAGTACACGGCTTCCATACTGTAAACTGACATTAGAAACATTGAGCATGCGCCAAAGATAGTAATATCCGGGATATTTTGAAGTGAAGGGGCGGGGGCTTCCTGCTAGAATCTTCCGAGGAAAATGATTTCCCGTTCCAGATTGACGCCGCTAGCCTTGAAAACTTTTTCTTTGGCGATTTCCGAAAGGTCGTAAATCTGTTGCGCAGTCGCATTCCCGATATTGATGATGAAGTTGGCGTGCTTTGTCGAAATTTGTGCGCCGCCCAAGGTAAGGCCTTTGATTCCCGCCTGTTCGACGAGTGCGCCGGGAAAGTGGGAACCGTTTCTTTTGAATACGGAACCCGCACTGGGAAATTCGAGAGGCTGCTTGGCCTGGCGTTCGGCGAGAATCCTTTTTTGCTCGGCAAGCAGTTCTGCGGAATCGCTCAACGAAAGTTTGAACGTCGCTCCGAGAATGATTTTGGGCGAATTTTGAAATGAGGACTTGCGGTAAGCGAATCCGCATTCCTCGCGAGAAAAGGTTTTGATTTTGCCGTCTTCGTCCAGAAATTCGACGCTATCCAAAGTCTGGCCGATTTCTTGGCCGTAAGCTCCTGCGTTCATAGTGACCGCTCCGCCGATGCTTCCCGGAATGCCGGCGAGCAGGTGCATTCCCGAAAGGCCGAGAGTGGCGCTCGTGCGCGCAATCAGGGAGAGGGGTGTCGCCGCCTTGACGCTGAGCCTTTCTTTGTCGAATTTAAAGTGTGAAAAATTTTTGCCGAGCTTGACGATCAGCCCGTCGAAACCGGAATCCGAAACAAGCACGTTGGAACCGAAACCGAGCAGGAAAAAAGGAACGTCTTTTTCTTTGGCGAATTTTTGAAGTTCCGGAATTTCTTCCACGGATTCCGCCACGGCAAAATAGCGTATGCTTCCGCCGGCTCGGAAGGTCGTGAGTTTTTTGGAATCGGCGTTTTCTTGGATTTGGGACATAATGTTTTTAAAATGGCTTGCTTTAGAGGATTTTCTTGCCGAATTTTTCTTCGAATTGTGCGCAGATGTCGATGAATTTAGGGTAGTATTTTTCGAACAGCCGATGGGCGGTTCGTTCAAATCCTTGCGGGACTCCAAAGAGAGGTTCTGCAATGCTTCCGGCAATGCAAGCGAGGGTATCGCTGTCGCCTCCGAGGGAGACCGCATTCCGAATGGCGTCTTCGAAATTTTCCGCTTCCAGAACGGCGCAGACGGCCTGCGGTACGGTTCCTTGGCAAAGTGCCGCACCCGGATATTCCCAACTATAAACGGGGCGCAGGGAATCGATGGTGAAATTCATGTCGTAGCAGAAGTCGTCTTCCATCATGCGCTTCAACTCTTCTTTGGTCGTGCCTTGTCTAGCCATTAGAATGGCGAGGGCTACCGCCTGCGCGCCTTTGATGCCTTCCGGATGGTTGTGAGTGCATTCCGCGGATTCCTTCGCTTTGGCAAGAACTTCTTCCTTGGTGTTGAATGCCCAGCCCACGGGCCCCACTCGCATGGCAGAGCCGTTTCCGCAGCTGTTGTAAGGTTCGGGCTTCATGCCGAGGGAAACCATTTCCACAAAGCGCGCAAAGCGTCCGCCGTAGCCGCCGTCAGGATTGTTGTATCCGTAATCGACATAAAATTTCCAGGCTTCTCCGCCGTTCAAAATCCAGTCCGCAGTCGCCACCGTGAGAATGCTGTCGTCCGTGGGTTCTATGCCGACTCCGAAAAACTCGAAATCCTTGGTTTTAATGTTTTCAAATTCGTAAATGGAACCGACAGAATCGCCGATAATAGAACCGATCATAACATTCCTTTTTTGGGGAAATATAGGAAAAAAGTTTCATCGGTACGAGGACGCACTTGGAGAGACTTGCAAAATAGTTTTTCAAAACCTGTTCAAAGGCGCTCTTTATTACCTTCGTATTCCTATGACGATGCCGAATTGAGCATCGCATGGACTGAGGTATAAATTTACAAAGGGCGATTTTGTAATTCCCTTGGCTTATAATAAATGTCTGAAATCGCATCAAGAAGGACGTACGTCGTTGGATATGCCTGTGCTTTATGGTTATATTCATTTGTGAATGAAAGCTTTAATCGATTTCGCTAATACTGGAGAATCGAAAATGTTTTTTTGCAAGACAATCTGCATTTGGAGCGCATTTGTCGCCGCCGTAAACGCCGATGTTATCTCGCTCTCGGCAGAAATCAAAAACGAGCAGCCCTACTCGCTGGATAACAACGCCATAAGAGTGAGGGTTTTCAATCATGGAATCGATACATTAAAACAGATGTCGTTTTGCTATCGGTT
>NZ_FUWU01000059.1:6950-19114 GCF_900167415.1 Fibrobacter intestinalis
AAAATTCTTGGAGAAGACAAGGATGGGAATGGCGTCCGGGACGACTTGGATTCTCTGATAGATGCGGAAATTCCCGACAGCCCCGAAAAAAGGGCCGCCTATCGCTACTTGGCCAGCGCCATACAGAGGCAGTGGGCCGCCTTCTACGATAACCCGCAAATGGCCTATGAGGAATTGCTGCCGTCCCAATCTCTGATTTCTTTGGGAATCGCTCTTATTAATGATGTTGGCGCAAAAGAAAATATGAGCTTTAAGCTATTTGAAGCGAATCTGTTGAATACATTGGATCGAATTGTGTTTGATGATAAAATAGATAGGGCCTTTGTGGGAAAAATATTGCCCGCAATAGTCAAAGAAGGATTGAATTATCCAAACAGCGTCGCAGAGGGTGTGGAAATTTATAATGCTATTTTAGAGTTAGAGAGGATGAAGTAATGAATAAAATTTTGGTTAGCATTGCTTTGCTCTTTCTGATGATTTCATTTTCTTGGGGGGGCGGAAAACAGATGCCGCATAACGGATATAAAAGGAAAAATTCTGTTTAGCGGTTTATGTCAAAATTTTGAGAATGGAAAAATTCCTATAGGGCATCTGTCTTCGGATGGCGTCTATTTTTTGAAAACGGCAAATCATTCGAAAAAGATTCGGATAAGAAATGGCAAAGCAATTGGTTTGAATAAATCGGATTCGCTGTTTGACTCAAATGGTGTAAAATTTAATACAAATTATCGTTCGAATATTTTAAAAAAGGAAAATATTCTCTCTGAAAACTATTACTTGAAAACGAATTTTTTTGCTGTCAATGGGATTGGTTATAATTCGCGAAATAATGCGTATGATAATTTTGTAACTCTTTTTTCTTTTTTGAGAAATGAATTGTTGCTGCAATTTCCTGAAGATACCTTATCCACGTCCTTGGTATTCAATAAGACTTCAAAGGACATCTACACTGACGCGATTCAAACGCTTTATCTTAAAATGGAAGAATTGGGTCTAGAAAGTTATGCCGTCAATTTTGGGTATTTGGCTTTCTTGTCGGCGGCAAGTTTTATTGCCGAACATTTCCCTCTCCCAGAAGACATTGCACAAAAGATTCTAGAATATGAAAAATTTAAAGACGAAATTTGGATGGATATTACTGTCTCCAATAAGGAAACAGAAAATGAACTGAACTCCGCTTTAATGCAATCTGTTCAAGATAAATCTAGGGCTTTTGTATTAGGACATTCCCAAGGCGGTATGTACACATATAAGGCTTTCAATTCGTTCCCCGATTCTGTTCGCGAGCATTTTTATTCTTTTAATATAGCCGTTCCGACCGATAAGAATCCTGATTGGTTTCTGGCGAACGAGAACGATTTTATTGTAAATTTGGCGAGGCTTGCGTTTTCAATTCCCGAAGGTGAACCGAATTGCTCCGACGATGGAAGTGATTTTGGCGGAGAAAGCGGTCATTACCATGAATGGCTGAAATCCTACTATAATCCTCATTTACTGAGCTACAAGAAAATCAATACGGCGATTGAAAACGCGTTCAGAACAGTTCCGTATTGGGGAAAGGAAAAGAAAAACGCCATGTATCAATTGGTTTGGTATAACAGTGCCGCACAAACGACGATAGAAATCGCCAAGGCCGATGGCTCGTTTGCGACCCTTGGCACCTATCACGGATACCATGTTACCGATCCGACGATAAAGACCGTTCCGGACGTTTTGCTTCAGGATGGCGTCCCTGTATTGAGAGTCAAGTCGTATCATCATGAATCGTGGTGGGGCCCCTATTTGTCTACGGATCCGGGGTTCTTTAAAATCATTTCCAACGATGACGGCAGTCTGACTTACCTGATGTCCGATGCGTGGAGCCCGTATTCCTATGACGATGCCGAATTGAGCATCGCATTGACTGTGGAATAAAGTTTATTCTTAAAGGCGATTTTGCCTTTCCCTTGGCTTTGCCGGGGGAATTTTTAATTCTATCTTTCCCATAGACATTTTTGAAGAGTATTTGCTCTCGTTCTCCGCTCTGAAATACGACCAAATTTTTCAATCGGGAGAATGGGACGAACGCTCACGTGAATACGTTTTGGCGTACTGTACATCTACAGTGCGTTCGGGCGTATTTCGACAGATACGGCAAACAGGAACGTCATTGCGAGGAACCGTAAGGTGACGAAGCAATCCATCCAACATTTGTCGTGTTTTCTGTCGCCCGTTTTGGGGCGTGAGTTGTTTGTGCTTATTTCGATAGGGTACTTGGTCGTAACCTCAGAGCGGATAAGTGCATTCAACTTCACGCCTTTTTTGTTTGTGAATGCGGATTGCGCCGAATCAGGGCAAAGCTCCAAGGAGCGGCCCATGGCAAAGAACAGCCAGTTGAATAGCGCGAAGAACGCCAAGAAAGATGAATTTTACACCCAGCTCTCGGATATCGAGAACGAGCTGAAACATTACAAGAAACATTTCAAGGGAAAGACAGTCCTTTGCAACTGCGACGACCCACGGGTGTCGAACTTTTTCCACTACTTCGCCTACAACTTTGAACACTTGGGCTTGAAAAGACTGATTACCACCTGCTACAAGAATCAGGAACGTGACCTGTTCAGCCAGAACGATTCCGAGCGGGCGATTTGGCTGGAATACTTCGGCGACAAGAACGGCAACCGAGTCCCTGACCCCGAAGAAATCGGCATTCATTATTTTGAAGGCGACGGCGATTTTCGCAGCGCCGAATGTATTGAGCTTTTGGAACAGGCAGACATCGTGGTGACAAACCCGCCCTTTAGTTTATTTAGGGAGTATGTGGCGCAGTTAATAGGGTTTGGGAAGAAGTTTCTGATTGTAGGGAATCAGAATGCAATTCACTATGTTGAAATCTTTCCTTTGATTAGAGACAATCTTATTTGGCTGGGCAATCATGCGGGAGATATGAAATTTAAGGTTCCCGATTACTACGAGCCGCGAGAAACACGCTTTTGGGTTGATGAAACTGGTCAAAAATGGAGGAGTCTTGGCAATGCGTGTTGGTTTACCAACCTTGACTTGCCAAAGCGCCATGAAGACTTGATTTTCTATAAGAAATACTCTCCTGAAGAGTATCCGCATTATGACAATTACGATGCCATCAATGTCAACAAAACCGATGAAATTCCCGAAAATTATGACGGGGTCATGGGAGTCCCGATAACCTTCCTAAATAAGTATAACCCGGAACAATTTGAAATTCTTGGAACAAGTACAGACTCAATGCCGAAGGGGGCGCCGTATGTAGCAGGCAAAAGAATTTATGAACGCGTCCTCATCCGTCGCCGCCAAAGAAACTCCTAACCACTAATCACTAACCACTGTCCATTAAATTATGAAAATCGAACTCAAGCAAATCAAAATCCGCGACCTTGTGGAAGGCTACGAGAATGATGACGAAACAGGCCGCGTGGTCGCCTTCGGCGGCAAACTCGACATCCGTCCGCCGTATCAAAGAGAATTTATCTACAAGGAAAAGCAACGCGAAGCCGTCATCGATACCGTATTCAAGGGATTCCCGCTGAACGTGGTGTACTGGGCTCTCCGCGAAGACGGCTCGTTCGAAGTCATTGACGGGCAACAGCGCACCATCTCGATATGCCAATATGCGGACAATGAATTCGCCTTCGATTTCCGCTACTTCAAGAATCTCGCCGATGACGAGCAGCAGAAGTTTTTGGACTACCCGCTCATGGTCTATGTCTGCTCCGGTACGGATTCCGAAAAACTCTCCTGGTTCCGCACCATCAACATCGCAGGCGAAAAACTGACGGAACAGGAACTTCGCAACGCCGTGTATGCAGGCCCTTGGGTGAGCGATGCTAAGCGCTACTTTAGCAAGAACGGCTGTGCTGCGCAGAAAATCGGAGCGGATTTCTTGAACGGTTCCGCCAT
Organism: Fibrobacter intestinalis; assembly: GCF_900167415.1. Lineage (GTDB taxonomy): Bacteria > Fibrobacterota > Fibrobacteria > Fibrobacterales > Fibrobacteraceae > Hallerella > Hallerella intestinalis. The sequence goes on from NZ_FUWU01000059.1 coordinate 10,866, forward strand.
CCGTCAAGACTATTTGGAAACGGCCATCTACTGGCTAAGCGGAGGAGCCATTGACGAATACATGGCAATTCACCAGCACGACCAGAACGCCGGAGCGCTGTGGCGTTATTTCCAAAACGTCATCGAATGGATTAGGACTACGTTCAACGCTTCAAAGCAACGCATCAAGTTGATGAAGGGACAGGACTGGGGGCTTTTCTACAACGATTACAAGGACGATTTTTTTGATACGGAGAAGCTGGAAGCCGAAACGCAAAAACTCTTGCTAGATGACGACGTGACCAACAAACGCGGAATTTATCCCTATCTTTTGACCCGCAAGGAAAAATTCCTTTCCATCCGCGAATTTTCCGATGCGCAGAAAATTGCCGCTTATGAACGCCAGCAAGGCAAGTGCGCAAACCCGGATTGCCCCGACTGCGGAAAGGTCTTCCAAATCGCGGAAATGGAAGCCGACCACATTACGCCCTGGAGCCAAGGCGGCAAGACCCTATTGGAAAATTGCCAAATGCTCTGCAGGGATTGCAACAGGAGGAAATCCGATAAATAGGCGTTCCTAAAAAACGCGGAATGCGCATAAGATAAGCGGGAACGCCGTCTTCCCCGTTTGTTTTGCCCGAGAAAGTCATTTAAAAATGGGCGTTTTCAAAAGGTTTTATTATTTTATGGGAAATGCCCAACACCCGCGAAGATATCGACGCCCTGAAAGCCTCGCTTTCGATTACCCAGGTGGCGGAACGCTTGGGACTTCAAGTTGTCCGTGGAAAGATCCGCTGCCCTTATGCGGTGCGCCATGCTCATGGAGACAGAACGCCAAGCGTTTCGCTTTCGGAATCGAAGGGGCTTTTCAATTGCTGGGTCTGTCCGGATGTTCACGGCGATGTCATTCGGCTAGTGGAATTGACTTTGGACTGGAATTTTCAGAAAGCCGTGGACTGGTTGCGTGCGGAATTTTTTCCGGATTCGTCGCTAGGGGCGGGCGTTTCTAAAAATGGCTCTTCGTTAAATCGGAATGCCGCGGCTTTGGCAAAACCGCTTCATCGAAAACAGGAACCCGAAATCGATCCGATTTTACGCACCAAAATCATTCTCGCCTTTTTTGAAATGCTTTCTCCCGTGGACAACACTCCGGCGTCGGCGTGGCTTATCAAACGGCGCATTTTCAAAAAAACGTGGGACTCCACGCGGCTGCGCTTTATTTCGGACTACGACAAGGTGAATCGGGAACTTCTACAGAAGTTCGGCTTGGAAGTGTTGCAAAAAGCGGGACTTTACAACGAAAAGGGCAATCTGCGCTATTACAAGCATCGTCTGCTTTTCCCTTACATCGACGAAAAAATTATTCCGCGGTATTTTCAGGCGCGGGCTATCGATGCGGAGACGCAACCGAAGGAATTGAACTTGCGCGGGTCCGTGCCGTTTCCATTCAACGTCTCGCTTTTGGATGGAAAACCCGGCTGGATTTATTTGTGCGAAGGGTGCGTGGATACTTTGACCATGATGGACAGGGGATTTCCTTCGGTGGGAATTCCGGGAGTGAAGTCGTTCAAACCGGAATGGACAAATCTTTTTCGAAATAAGCGGGTCGTCGTCTGCTTGGATCAAGACGATGCGGGCAGAATCGGGACCGAGAGCATTTTGAAGGTATTGAAGAATGCGGGAATCGATGCGGCGCCTTTGGGGGCGGGGCTGACTTTGGAAAAATTCCGTATGGCCGAAGGGCAGGATATCAATTCTTGGTTTGGCGGAAAGAAGTAGCGGGGGCGTTTCGCCTCCCCCTCCGAGTTTACTGCAGTTTAGTTTTCCGCTTTAGCACCCAAACCGTTCCTACGGCGATAACGAAAATACAAAGCGAAATGAGTCCAATCCAAAGCGAAATGCGCACGGCGTCGGATTTATATTCCAGACGGACCGTCGATTCGCCCGCAGGGACGACAACGGCTCGCAACGTGCCAAAAGCCTTGTAAACTTTGGCGGGCTTCCCATTGACCGTCGCTTTCCAGTAGCGGTGGAAATTGCCCGACGAAAGCATGATGGCGGGGCGGTCTGCATGGACTTTATAGGTCAGGTTGTCCATTTTGGGGCTGGCGACCAGCTTGGCGGAACCCGTCACCGCATCGGACTCGGAAAATCCTTCGGGCTTTTCGGCAAGGATGATCGTCTTTTTAAAATCCATTCCGTTGCGTAGAGATTGGACGGCTTCGGAATCGCTTTGTACCGTGTAATTGGCATAAAGTCTGCCGTCGCTTTCGCTGTTTTGCAGAGGGACGTATTGCACGCCGGCGCGGGTATCGAAAATGACATCGCCGATGTTCATCAGGTCGAGGAAGGCGTTTTGCGCTTGCCCTTGAATCACCTGGTTTATGTTGTAGAGATAATTTTCGTTGTTTTCTCCGCGGAAAAGCCGGTAGCTTGCGAGTTCGTTGTCGTGAAATCCGCTGGCGTTGCGCATTCCGTAAAGCGGGAACGAGTTGGAGCTGAAGGCCTGCGTCTGGGAAATGGAAAGGACCCGCGGGCGTTCGGTCGCGTTCGGATGCTCTGCCCGGATGCTGCGGATAATGGGGTGTGTCGGTTGGGCGTATTCGCTCGCCTGCACGTTTTGGATGAATGTCGCGTCGAGGGTGTAAAGTTCCACGGCGGCGATGGCTCCGACTATCCATGCTTTTTGCAGCGCGGATTTTTGGGTGGCGCACACGAACCAGACCCCTAAAATGGCGGCGGCTGCCAGAATCAAGCTCGGAATCATTTTGCTTGCGGAGTAACGCATGACGTTTTCATTCAAACTTTTGAAGTAGCCTGCGGTGACGGGGTCGGCGAGAAGATTTTGGTCGGAGAGAAAAAATAGCCCGGTAAGGAGGAAGGGGACGAAGAGCGCGCCGAGTTCCAGCTTGGAAGAACCCTGGAATTTGGATTTGAAGGCAAGGATGAATTCGTCCATTTTAAATGGAGCGTCGCGGTCGAGAATGTTGATGACGGCAATCAGGACGGTGCCATAGGCGATGGAAACCAAAAAGCCCGGAATGCCCAGAAAGCTTGTCCAAGAGAATCGGGCGATGCAGGCGAGTCCCAAAAGGGAAAGGAACATGATGAGGCCAGCTTTGAGGCTCCGGCGATTTTCGGGCCGGTTGAACGCTTGGATGACGGGAATCGCCATCATCATCATCACGAGCGGAAGCCAGAACATGGCCATGCTGGGCGCACGGAAACTTTTCATGCCGGGGATAATGGCGAACCAGAGTTTAAAGAGCGGGGAATGCGCGCCCATCGCGTAAGAGAGGGCGACGGCGGCTCCGACAAACCAGAAAATGGCGGCTCGCCGGCTTTTGCGCACAAAAAATCCGAGAAAAGCGAGGAATGTGAGAACGATGCCCGCGCTGTCGTGGTTCAGTTTAAAAGGATTGTGCCCCCAGTAGAAAGGCGAACCCTGCAATCCCTCTTTTTGCATGTCGGCATAGGGCACTGTAATGAGCGCACTGCCCGAAAGTTCCGGTCCTGCCGCTCCGTTTTTCTGCTCGTAAACATCCACGCCGAGAAATCCCGGAATGAGCATCGAGGCCAACTCTTCCTGGTGAAGCGACCAGCTGCTTGCGTGCCCGTAATTGGTTTTTTCTCCGGTTCCCCGGACGGATTCCGCTGTGGTGTAAAGGTAGGGCGGGATTATCTGGAATGCGGAAATGCCCAACGCAATTGCCAGCGCTCCTGCGGCGATTCCCAATTTTTTGGAGCGGACTTTCCAGCTTGCGTTGAGGGCGAGGGTTTCAAAGAGGGCGTAAAATCCGGCACCCCAGAGGAACAGGTAGGTGAGCTGCAAATGCGACCCGAGAATCATCCAGACGATGGAAAGGGTGAAGACGATAAAATAGAAGAGGCTGCCTTCCCGAATGATTTTCCGAATGGCGAGAATGGCGAGAGGCGCCACGGCGAAAACCATCATCTTGCCGTCGTGTCCGCCATAGACGTAGGAAAAGTACTGCGGAGAAAAGGCGTATAGAAAACCGAAAAGGGTTCCCCAGGCGAGGCTTCCCGAGAGCGAGCGGGCGAGCAGAGTCGCGCACAAGAAAGCGACCCATACGATCAAAATGAATTTAAATCCGACGGCGCGGGCGGGATCCGTCAGGAATTCGACAAGAACCAGCGGGTGGTAGGCGTCGCCAAACAGGGCGTCGATGGTTGGAACTCCGCCCAATCGGGAATCGTCCCATTCCGAGAGGACAAGGCTTTGCGCCCGAACGACCTTGCTGCCGATGCCGTTCAGCTGGTCGGAATTGAGCATCAGCGTATTCGCGTCGAATACGAAGGCCCGAAAAATAAAAAGGAGAAAAAGGAAAAAGGCGATGCCGATACCGGCGAAAGTTCCAAGTTGTTTTACGGATTCTTTTTTCATATTCGCAAGGTAATAAAAAACCGCCTTATTGCGAAAGGCGGCGACTTCAGTTTAGGGATTCTAATCAGTCTGCGGCGTTCTCATCCAAAGAACGGGATTGGACGATGTGGTAAATCGAAAAGAGAGAAAGCAGGAAGACGGTGACAATCCCGACGATTTTGACGAATTTTCCCATAAAGGCACTCCTTGTTTTGAAACCAAGATAAATCTACTTAAAAAAAGGAAAAAAGAATATCATGCCGGCAAATTTTTTTTCACGATGACGCAGATGGCGGGAAGCTTTTCTTCGGTAGAAATTTCGCTCTGGATGATTTCCGAAGTATCGATTCGGCAGGGCAGGTTTTGCAGCAGGAACTGGATGCGTTCTTTGCTGAACCCGAGCCAGAGATGCCCATGGGATTCGCGGAGTTCCTCTTCCTGGTGTTCCGCAAGGTCGAGCAGGGCAAGGGTTCCGCCAGGAGTCAAAAGTCGGACGGCTTCGGCCAGGGCTTCTTGCGGGCTGGGCGCATGGTGCAGAACCTGGCTCATTAAAACCAGGTCGGCGCATCCTGTCGGGAGGGGAATTTTTCGCATATCGGCGCAAATCGCGTTCAGATTTTCGGTGCCTTTTTCGCGGGCGATGTCCATCACGCCTTTCACGGTGGTTTCGTTGATGTCGATGGCGGTAACTTGCTTGCAGCGGTTCGCAAGCATAAAGCTCAAGTCGCCGCCTTCGCCGCAACCGATATCGATAGCGTGTTCAAAGGGGAGCATCAGATGGGCGAAAAGGGAAATTTGGGCTTTCAGGCTCCCGCCGGCTTCGGAAAGCTTGTGGAATTTTGCTGTGTTGCTGTTCCGCCGGGCGACCAGAAGTTCTTCCACTTTGCTTTCGACGAGCGCCAAATCGGAAAGCTGCTCCCAGGCCTTGGAAATCATGTCGTAGAGTTTTCTGCTCAGATAGAGGTCGTCGGAAAGTCCGTAAAAGGCTTTGGTCCCTTCGCGCCGGTCCTTGAGGAGCCCGCAGCTCGAAAGTTTGGCGAGATGACGGCTGGCATTCGATTGGTGGATGCCTAGAATTTCTTTCAATTCGTTTACCGTAAATTCTGAACGGGATAGAATCATCAGAATTTTAAGTCGGGTCTCGTCGGAGACCGCGTTGAAAAGGTCAAGAGTTGGAATGAGCGGTTCTAGGGCGGAGCTTTTTTTTTCCATGGAATAAATCTATCTTATTTTCCGAATAATGGCGACTTCTAAAAATACATTTTCAATAAAGCGGTGGCGACTTGCCGTGCAGACCGTCTTTCCAAGAGGCTTTAGATTATGGCACTATCTCGTCGTTCAGACGTTCGGAAGTGCGCAAATAGCGGCGTGGCTAGAGAGGTGTTTACAAAATGGCTTTGTCGCTCTGCATTTCGTTATGACGTTTTTTCAAACCGGTAGGTGCCCTTCGGCAAGCTCAGGGACCGGTTGTCGAACTAGTCGAACCATGGTTGGTGAGCTTGCCGAAGCACTTTGCCGGAACCCTTTTTAAAAGTTGCCGAATGAACTCCCGTTTTTCCTTTTTTTTCTTTTTGATCGCCGCTTCGATGGTTTTGCATTGGGGAGCGTCGCCATCATTTGCCGAAGAAAAAACGTTTGCCTGGAATGCGAAAACGGATGTTCCTTTGCTCGTGTTAGGTACCGGGGTTTCTTTGTGGGGCTCCCTGCGGTATGCGGATATGGAACCTCGCCGGGATTTGCCGGATAAAAGCGAATTGTTGCCGTGGGACAGGCCGTTTGCGGGGAATAAGAACAAGGTCACCGATCGCATTAGCGACTGGATGTCGCTTGGCATTCTCCTGCCGTTTGCATGGGAGGGTTACAATTGGGCGACGGACAAAAGCGATGCCGGGGAAGTCTGCGTATTCTTGTTGAGTGCCGTGGAAATCGGCTTGTGGACGAGCGGAATCAATTTGCTGCTCAGAAGTTCTCGCTTGTGGCCGCGCCCGGAATTATACGCTTCGGGGGCGGATTTGGAACGCGGGGAAGCTTGGGGTTCTTTTTATTCCGGGCATACGAGCGCGGCATTTGCCCTGGCCGTTTTCAGCGGAATGTGGTACGATGCGAAAAATCCGAATTCCCCTTATGCGCCTCTTGTTTGGAGCGTATCGCTTTCGGCTGCGGCGAGCGTCGGCGTGTTGCGGATTTGGGCGGGGAAGCACTACCCGACGGATGTTTTGGCCGGAGCCCTTGTCGGTTCTTTGGGAAGTTTTGCCGTTTTGCAGTTGCACCGCTCTTCGCGGGTTTCCCTGGTGGCGCTTCCCGGCTATTTGGGGGCAAGCGTCCGTTTTTAAGGGGCGTGATTTTTATCTTTGAAAGCGATGAAAAATCCTTCGCTTTTTTTGTGGCATATCCTCGCCATTTTGACGGTATCCGTTTGGGGTGCCAGTTTTGTTTCGACAAAAATTCTTTTGAATGCGGGCTTTTTGCCGACCCATATTTATCTGCTGCGTTTTCTTTTTGCCTATTTGATTCTTTTGCTGCTCTCTCACGATAAATTCTTTGCGGACAGCTGGAAACACGAAGGAATGCTTGCGTGTTGCGGGCTTACCGCCGGATCCATTTATTTCATTGCGGAAAATACGGCTTTGGAATACTCGCTCGTTTCCAACGTGTCTCTGATTGTTTGCGCCAATCCACTGCTGACTATGATTGTTGCGGGAGCGCTGTTTCCGGGCGAACGCTTGAACAGAAGACAGATTGCGGGTTCGGTAATTACTTTGTGCGGAATGGCTCTGGTCGTTTTGAATGGAAAATTTATTTTGAAACTTTCTCCGGTGGGCGATATTCTGGCGTTTGCTGCAGCCTTGGCGTGGACGGTTTATTCGCTGATTGTGCGGCCTCTTTCCGGATGCTACTCGTCGCTTTTCATTTCGCGAAAGATTTTCTTTTACGGAACGCTGACGTCGCTTCCGGTTTTAGCTTTGGTGGGGCTGGACGTTCCCTGGGCTGCATTTAAAAATGGACAGGTCGTCGCCCATTTCCTCTTTTTGGGAGTCGTCGCGTCGCTATTTGGCTATGTGGTTTGGAATCGGGCTTTGCGCGTCATTGGAACGGTGCTCGCGTCGAATTACATCTATGCGATTCCGCTGGTTTCCATAATTCTTTCGGTTCTCTTTCTGTCGGAACGGATTACGGTTTTTGCCTGTATTGGAGCGGGGCTGATTCTTTTCGGAATGATTCTTGCAGAATGGCAGGATCATCGTAAAAAGAAAACGGAGCATTGAAGAACAACGAGTCTAGGCTTGGGTTAAAAAGTGGGGAATTATATACGATCTTCCACCAAATATTCTCAATTAAAAATTTTTTCAAAGTGTGAACATCTTTTTCGCAAAGTGGAACTCTTTTTTTCAATATAGGAATTTCTTTTTCACAAGGGGAATTTCTTCTCGCAGACTGCGAGGTGCTCGCTTTCCCATGAGCCTTGGAAGCTTCGCTTCCTTTAGGCGAATTGTCCCTTCCAGGGATACTTCAACTACGGAATCGGAGATTCCTAGTTTCAGGGATGCAGCGCCCCATGAGCCTTGGAAGCTCTGCTTCCTTTAGGCGAATTGTGCAAAGCCGAAGCAATCTGTGCTGGCACCTCGTCATTGCGAGGAGCGTAGCGACGTGGCAATCTTGTCAGCGGGAAAGGATTGCTTCACCCCTCCGGGTTTCGCAATGACGGTCGCTTTCAAATATGACTGATTTTCTCCTTGGTGGGTACGCAATGACGAATACTACTAGTCTCCTCGAAGATAATGCCTGCAAGCAAGCTTGCTGCGCAACATTCGCCTTGCACGCTTTTGCAAAGGCTCCCTTCCAGGGACAATTCGTCTAAAAGAGTAAAACTCTTAAGACTCATGGG
>NZ_FUWU01000030.1:0-2500 GCF_900167415.1 Fibrobacter intestinalis
CCCCGCGCGGATGCGCAGGGGCCCGTGGATCCGGCGGCGACCTACTCTCCCGGGCCCGAAGGCCAGGTACCATCGGCGACAGGTGGCTTGACTTCCGTGTTCGGAATGGGAACGGGTATGACCCACCGTCGATGACCGCCGAAATTGAAAACTCTCAGTACGGGATCCCAGAGAAGGAAAGTGCGGGGCGCGAAGCTCCGAACGGGCGCCTGCAGGGACCAAGCCGCCCACGCGCGGCAAAGCCACATCGCCGAAAAAAAAGGAAAAGCCTCACGGGCTATTAGTATCGCTCGGCTCAACGCGTCGCCGCGCTTACACCTGCGACCTATCGACGTCATCGTCTATGACGGCCCTTCAGGGGGTTGCCCCCGCGAGACCCTATCTTGGGAACGGCTTCACGCTTAGATGCTTTCAGCGTTTCTCCGATCCGCACATGGCTACCCGGCGGTGCCGCTGGCGCGACAGCCGGTACACCAGAGGTGCGTCCGTCCCGGTCCTCTCGTACTAAGGACAGGCTCCCTCAAGTCTCGTACGCCCACACCGGATAGGGACCAAACTGTCTCACGACGTTTTGAACCCAGCTCGCGTGCCGCTTTAATTGGCGAACAGCCAAACCCTTGGGACCTTCTCCAGCCCCAGGATGCGACGAGCCGACATCGAGGTGCCAAACCTCCCCGTCGCTATGAACGCTTGGGGGAGATCAGCCTGTTATCCCCAGAGTACCTTTTATCCATTGAGCAACGGCCGTTCCACGCTGTACCGCGGGATCACTAAGCCCTACTTTCGTACCTGCCCGGCGTGTCCGCCTCGCAGTCAGGCTCCCTTTTGCCTTTATGCTCTGCGCGCGATTACCGACCGCGCTGAGGGAACCATTGGATGCCTCCGTTACCTTTTGGGAGGCGACCGCCCCAGTCAAACTGACCATCAGACACGGTCCCCCGCCCCGGTCAGGGGCGCGGGTTAGGCCTCAAGCCTTGCAAGGGTGGTATTTCAAGGGCGGCTCCGGAAGGGCTGGCGCCCCGCCATCAAAGCCTCCCACCTATCCTACACATCCAAGGCCTAAAACCAATGTCAAAATTCAGTGAAGGTTCATGGGGTCTTTCCGTCCAGGTGCGGGATGCCGGCATCTTCACCGGCACTGCAATTTCGCTGAGTCTCAGGAGGAGACAGTGCAGAAGTCGTTACACGATTCGTGCAGGTCGGAACTTACCCGACAAGGAATTTCGCTACCTTAGGACCGTTATAGTTACGGCCGCCGTTTACCGGGGCTTCGGTTCAGCGCTTCTCCTCGCGGATGACGCCTCCCGTTAACCTTCCGGCACCGGGCACGTGTCAGACCATATACTGCCCATTGCTGGTTCGCATGGCCCTGTGTTTTTGGTAAACAGTCGCTTCTGCCATTTCTCTGCGGCCTCCCTCCGCTCGCCCTGCGCGGGGTCACGGAAGGGGGCTCCCCTTATCCCGAAGTTACGGGGTTAATTTGCCGAGTTCCTTCTCCTGGGTTGTCTCAAGCACCTTGGGCTTCTCGCCCCATCCACCTGTGTCGGTTTACGGTACGGGCTCCCTCTCGGCTCCCTTAGGGGGTTTTCCCGGCACCGGCTGGGATCTCTCGGACTCGGGCCGAAGCCCTCCCCCGGTCCGGAGTCTGGGGCATGTGGAGGGGGGATTTGCCGCCCCTCCGCCTTGCGCTCCTTCCGCGGCGTCCATCTGCCGCTCGATCCTGCCCGATGCGTCGCCCCGTCGGTCGTATCGCCTCGAGGGAGGCCGGGGACTCTTGACCCCGTCTCCATCGGCTACGCCTCTCGGCCTCGTCTTAGGTCCCGGCTGACCCCGGGAAGATTAACTTTACCCGGGAAACCTTGGATTTTCGGTGCGCGGGCTTTCCACCCGCGTTTTCGCATACTCATGCCAGCATTCTCGTTTCCGGTACCTCCAGCGGGCATCGCCACCCGCCTTCCCAGGCCTGCGGAACGCTCTCCTACCGCTCCTTGCGGAGCCCACGACTTCGGTGACGCGCTTAGTCCCGATAATTTTGGGCGCGGGACCGCTCGACCAGTGAGCTATTACGCTTTCTTTAAAGGATAGCTGCTTCTAAGCTAACCTCCTGGCTGTCTGAGCAGTCCCACATCCTTTCCCACTCAGCGCGTACTTGGGGACGCTTAGTCGGTGGTCAGGGTTGTTTCCCTTTCGTCCGCGGATCTTATCACCCGCGGGCTGTCTGCCGCGAATCGGTGCGCCGGTATTCGGAGTTTGGTTGGGTTTGGTAAGCGGGTGTGCCCCCTAGTCCATCCAGTGCTCTACCCCCGGCGGCCTGTCGCGACGCCATACCTAAATATGTTTCGGAGAGAACAAGCTATCGCCCAGTTTGATTGGCCTTTCACCCCCACCCACAGCTCATCCGAACACGTTTCAATGTATATCGGTACGGCCCTCCACGGGGTGTTACCCCCGCTTCAGCCTGGCCATGGGTAGATCACTAAGGCTTCGTGTCTGCCGCGTA
>NZ_FUWU01000030.1:7500-38392 GCF_900167415.1 Fibrobacter intestinalis
TCGATCACATCGCCACCATCCGAGAAGCGAGAAAAATCCGCGAACCCGACCCCGTAGCCGGAGCCACTCTCGCAGAGCTCGCCGGATGTCACGGCATCACCGCCCATTTAAGGGAGGATCGACGCCATATCCAAGAACGGGACGTTCGTTTACTTCGTGGCATCATTACAACGCACTTGAATATGGAAATCGCGCCAACGCCAGAAATGACGCAACTGGCGATAGACATCCAGCCCGATATGATAACTCTTGTAACGGACAATCGCGAAGAAGTTACAATGGAAAGCGGATTGAATGTCGCAGCCCACATCGATGAACTGGCAAAGTCCGTCGCTGCATTCAAAAACAACGACATCGCCGTAAGCGTGTTCATTTCTCCCGATACCGACCAGGTGAAAGCCGCCAAAAAAATCGGAGCTGATTTTGTAGAATTTCACACGGGGCATTTCGCCAATGCTTTTGAGCTAGGTTCTTCCTCTGATGTGGATAGGGAATTCGCTGCCATCCAAGACATGACAATTCTCGCCCGCAAATACGGACTGCGAGTGAAAGCCGGATGTGGATTGAACTATCGGAATGTAGGATACATTTCAAGCATTGATGGAATAGAAGAATTGACCATCGGACATAGCATCATCGGCAGGTCTGTTCTGGTGGGAATCGATCGTGCAGTCAAAGAAATGCTTGCGGCAATTCGTCTTGCAGAACATTAATTTTCGTTTCTCTTTTCAACAAAAAAAAACAGGCTCGCCATGAGCCTGTTTTTTATTTGCAAATGCTAAAGTTTATTTCTTGGCGGCAAGAGAATCTTCCTGAGCTTTGGCAGGCTCTGCGGCAGGCTTCAGTTCTTCTTTTTTTGCAGCCTCTGCCTCCGCTTTTGTCTTTTGCTTGGCTGCGGCAATACTATCCGCTTTCGCTTGTTTTACGGCAGCGATGCTGTCTTGCTTGGCTTTCTTCGCAGCGGCGATACTGTCCGCTTTGGCTTTTTTAGCGGCGGCAATGCTGTCCTGCTTTGCCTTCTTTACCGCGGCAAGGCTATCCGCTGTAGCTTTCTTTGCAGCCTTCACTGCGGCGATGCTATCGGCTTTGGCCTTTTTCACTGCAGCGATACTGTCCGCCTTGGCTTTTTTAGCGGCGGCAATGCTGTCCAGCTTTGCCTTCTTTACCGCAGCAAGGCTATCTTGTTTAGCTTTCTTCGCGGCCTTCACTGCGGCGATGCTATCGGCTTTGGCCTTTTTCACTGCAGCGATACTGTCCGCTTTGGCTTTTTTGGCGGCGGCAATGCTGTCCTGCTTTGCCTGTTTTGCAGCGGCAATACTGTCAGCCTGAGCTTTCTTTGCCGCCTGAACAGCAGCGAGACTGTCTGCCTTTTGTTCTTCGGGAGTTTTCGTAGGAGCCACTTTGACAGAATCCACAGCCGACTCCGCAGAAACGACATTCAAAAGCTCCACCTGGAAAATCAACAACGCATTGGGCGGAATCACCGGAGAAGCCCCTTCAGTTCCATAACCGAGATTGCTCGGAATCCAAGCCTGCACTATTTCGCCGGGTTTCATCAAAGTCAGCAATTCCTGCCATCCCTGAATCACAGCACCAACAGGAAATTCCAACGGTTCTCCGCGCTTTACAGAGCTGTCGAATTCGGTTCCATTCAAAAGGGTTCCTGTATAGTGGACTCGGACTTTATCCGTTAGTACCGGGGATTTTGCCGTCGAGTCGATGGATTTCACCATATATTTATACTGCAATCCGCTGGCCGTGGTAATCACCCCTTCCGCCGACTTATTCTTTTCCAAAAAGACGTTCTGCGAATCCAGCGCCGCCTTTGCAGCTTCGACCGCCTTCTTTTCCCGCTCCACCTGCATTTGCAAAACGAGTTCCTGCAAAGCCTTTTCCGCCTGGGAATCGGTCATCAGAAGCGGATTTCCGTCCATCTGATCGCTCAAAGATTTCAGGAACAATTCCTTATCAATTTCAGCGTCCACATTTTTAATCGCGCGCCCCATATCCATGCCAAGCGCATAACTATACCGATCTTTAGCCGTAATCAGCGTGTCTTTTTTTACAGCGACCACCGCAGAGTCCTGCGCAGCCGTAGATACAGGAGTCGTTTCTGGTTTCGGAGTGCTAGAACAAGCAACAAATGTTCCCAAAACAGCAACCGACAAGATACTAGAAGTCCATAATTTCATATTTTAGTCCTTGATTTTTGTCTTTTTAATTTAGGAACTTTAAAATGAAAAAGCGGACACTTGTTTTACTTTTTGCCCTTTTCGCCACCAGTCTTTACGCAGCACGGCCCGTGCAACACGTCGAAGTTCCTTTTAACGTCGGAATTGGCCCGACCCTGTTCTGGCTGCCGGGCATTGCCGGTCGAGAATTTCATACCGGATTCAATTTGTCCCTCTACGGGGTCATTACCCCGCAAGCCCTGGAAAACAACAAAGAAAAAATCCCGTTAAAATACAGGCGCTATCTTAATACAATGCGAGAAATCCATCTGGCGCCCCTTTGGATGATTCTGGTTCCCCAATATGTGATCGTGAGTCCCGCCTCTCTCGGTGAAGACGATGCCGTTTACGGAGCCATCTGGTCTCTGTTGAGCGTCGGCCCGGAATTTATTTCCAAACGCCGCTATGTCTTGGAAGGCAAATTCTCGCCGACAATCAGCTTCCTGCACGTGGATTCCGACGACAACGAAGACACGGAAAATCTGCTTGGCATAGGCTGCACGCTTTCCCTTGTCTATACCTACGAAATTTCGGATCACGTTCTGATTTCCGTTTCGTATGCCCACCTGCTGCAATTGCCGTTGAGCATCAACTCGTACAAGCCCAACGACGCCACATCGGAGCACTGGATTCAAGGCGGAGCACTGTCTTTGACCCTAAATATTCGCTTTGGCATGGAACAAAAACTGTAAAACCGTGATTTTCATCAACATCCCTAAAATAATCGTTGTGATTTACAGCAATCTTTTAGGAAAGCCCCTTTTCAAAGTCGGTTTCTCCCTTTACGAAAGGTTTCAAAAAATTTAACTTTCCCTCGGATGGATTGAGTAGAAACAAGACGCGCAAGCGTCCTGAATAAAAGGGGTACATTATGCAGAAAATGACTCTATTTGCATCCGCGCAAGAGGCAAAACGCTACACGCGAACACCTCTTGAATTTGAACACATCCAGGATCGGGCACGCCGAATTCTTTTAAACTCCCTTTCCCAAAACAAGACCGAAAATGCTTTGAAACCGAAGATGTTCCAATGCCCGCGTCCTTTAGCCGTTTTGACGCTTTTTCTGGCGGCTGAAATTACCGACTGGATGCACAACGATTCCCACTAGCAGAATCCAAAAATCTTCAACAAGCCATTCCTTTATCGGGGGAAAACGCTTTTGCCTTATCAAAAGCGAACCTGTTTGCTATTTTTCCAAAAAACGGAGAAAAATATGTCTGCACAAATCCTAGACGGAAAAGCCCTCGCCAAAGAATGCGAAGCTCAACTCAAGGCCCGCGTCGAAGCTCTCAAAGAACGCACGGGCAAAACTCCCATTTTGGCAACCATCCTCGTCGGCGATGACCCGGCCAGCGCCACTTATGTAAAAATGAAAGGAAACGCCTGCGCTCGGGTCGGCATGGAAAGCCTGCCGGTCCACATGCCAAAACAGACCACCACGAAAGAACTTCTCGACAAAATTCAGGAACTCAATGAAAATCCGAACATCCACGGCATCCTGCTTCAACACCCCGTGCCCCGTCACATCGATGAACGCGCCGCATTTGAAGCCATTGAACGCCGAAAGGATGTGGACGGAGTCACCTGTCTCGGATTCGGTCTGATGTCGATGGGCGAAAAAGCCTACGGCAGCGCAACACCGGCTGGAATTATGCGCATTCTCAAAGCTTACAACATTCCGCTGGAAGGCAAGCACGCCGTTGTCGTCGGTCGCAGCGCAATTCTCGGAAAGCCCATGGCGATGATGCTGCTGAACGCGAACTGCACGGTCACCATCTGCCACAGCAAGACCCAGAATCTGGAAAAACTCGTCGGCGAAGCGGACATTCTGGTCGGAGCCGTCGGAAAGCCCGAATTCATCAAAACCGCATGGATTAAAAAAGGAGCCGTCGTCATTGACGCAGGTTACCATCCCGGAGGCCTCGGAGATATCGAAAAGAATGGGCTCGACGAAATTGCGAGCGCCTACACGCCCGTTCCCGGCGGAGTCGGCCCGATGACCATCAACACGCTCATCTACAACAGCGTAGAAAGCGGCGAAGATTTTTTGAAGTAAAAAGCGCCGAAAGCATTCTCACCGATCCTTGCATTTTTCAAGGGTCGGATTTTTTATGCGCCCGTTTCGTCCAAAGACAGGCGGCGAATTTCTCCCGGTTTCAAATTTCCCAACGTCCATTTGCCGATTCTCACCCGAACAAGGCGCAAAACCGAGATGTTCAAAAATTCCAGGATCCGACGGATTTCCCGATTTTTTCCTTCGTTCAACACGACGGAAAGCCAGCACGTCTTTTTTCCGCAACGCAAAATTTTAACCCGTTCCATCCGCATTTTTTCAAAAGGCATTCCAAAAACACGAGGCGGGACCAAAACGCCACTTTGCATTTGCCGCATTTCTTGATCTGACGGCTTTCTATGAATTTGTACGTGATATTCCTTTTCCAAATGCGACTTTGGAGAAAGAATCCTGTCCGCAAATGCGGTATCGTTGGTCATCAGCAACAATCCCTCACTGGCCTTGTCTAAACGCCCGACAGGAAAAACATGCTGCTGAAATTTTCCCGCGACCAAATCCAAAACCGTTTTCCGCCCGCGTTCATCCGAAGCCGTAGCAACAATTCCCCGCGGCTTATTCAACGCAAAATAAAGCAGAGCCGCAGGCAAAACCGGAACTCCATCCACGGAAATTTCCGCATTCATCGGCACAGGCGTTTCAGGATCCACAACGACTTTTCCATTCCAAGCGACTCGACCTTCGCAAACCAGAGATTCCGCTTTAGCACGCGAACAAAAACCGCGCTTGTTCAAAATTCTGGCAATGCCAAAATGCTTTTCATTCATCCTTGGAATCATTTTGTTTAAATTTAGACATTGCGAGAATCGCCCAGATGATTTGCGCCTCATTTTTCGCCGTTCTAAACCAGAAATCAAATCAAAAGCAACGCTATTTTGCCGCTTCGTCAAAATTCCATCCACTTTTTTATTACAATTTCTTTAGACCACCTCTAAAAATCGCTTTGGTTCGCTAACCGGTCCCTGCCCTTCGACAGAAACGATTTTTTGAAAATGGATTTTTAAAGGCGGCCTTTAAACCTTTTCTGGAGATAAAATGAAAAAACTTTTATTATGCCTCTTCGTCCTATTCTTTTCAGGATTCAGCTTTGCCGAAGCCCCCGCATACAAAACCATCTCTTGGGACAAAGCGATTGAAATGTATAAAAGTAAAAAAGGCGCGCTCTTTGTCGATGTCCGAACACCAGACGAAGTCTCGCAAGGAACCGTCAGCGGCTCCATAAACATCCCGCTTCAGCAAATTCAAGCGCGCTTTGCCGAACTCCCCAAAGATAAAGATTTGCTCATCTTCTGCCGAAGTGGAAGACGCAGCCAAGCCGCCTCGGAATTTTTAACAAGCCAAGGTTACACGAGAATTTACAACGTCGATGGCGGATTTCTCGCCGCGCCTCCTGCCGCCGCATTCAAATAAGCATTCAAAGCGGCACTGAGTTCCACCCGTTCCTCGGCAATGTAGAGGAGCGGATTTTTTTTTGCATCGGCATCCAATCGAGCGGCATCTTTTTCCGTAATGACCACCGGAACTCCCCGTAAAATTTCATTCTCGAGAACCTTCGCATAATTTTTAAAATGATCCGGAAGAAAAATTTTTCGAACGACGTGCAATCCGTAACGTTCCACATCTCGGACAAAACGCTCCGGATTTCCAATCCCGACAACAACCGCACATTTCGCATGGAGCGCTATCGTATTCCCCTGAGAATTGCCTATTTTTGAAATTCCAAAACGCAAGTTCATTTCTGAATTTTCCATATTCGTTTCGGATTCCATACAAATTATCTGTTTGACGTTCGGATGATCTTTTTCCAAACTGACACATAAACCCGCCGGAAGCAAATCCGCAATTTTTTGCGCACGTTCCCCCCAGCGCAAAACATAAATTTCAGCGTTGGAAAAGCGGGTATCTTCCAAGCCGCCATCGCAAAGGACAATGTCAAAATCCTCCTCGATTTCTTTTGCTTTTCCGTAGCGGTTTCGCGTTTTAAAAATCTTCAGATTTGGCAATTTTTGGGAAACCATTCGATATTCATCCCAAGCATCGTTATGGCAAAGATACGCCACACGAAATCCCATCGTCAAAAATCGCCGAGAGAGTTCCAGCGCAAACGGCGTTTTTCCTGCACCGCCCGCTAAAAAAGACCCGACGACAATCACTTGATTTTTCAACGGTTTCTTCGGTCGATAAATCATTTTTTTGGACAGCAGAAAAATCGTACGATAGAAGGCCGCCAAAAGAAGGCGAACGCCAAAAGGAAATTTCAAAAAACGATGCATCGCCAACAGTATAGAAAATCCCGTTCAAAAACGTCTCCGTTTCTTGATAAAAAAGCAATCCGTCCCTTTTTCTTTTTCTACTTTTATACAAAACATTTATCAAAGGTTATACTATGCGCATTCTCGTTTTGAATTGTGGAAGTTCTTCTGTCAAATTCGCCGTCATCGACACAGAAAACAAAGAATCCCTGTCAAGCGGACTCGTGGAAAACATCGGCGTAAACGGGCACTTCAAAGCCAAAGGTCCCGAAGGAAAAGCGGAATTTCATTTTGATTGCCCAACCCACAAGGAAGCCGTCGTCGAAGTTCAAAAATTTCTGACCGCACAAAAACTCATCAACACTATCGAAGCTGTTGGCCATCGCGTCGTTCACGGTGGAAAATACATCAAGTCCGAACCCGTGACACAAGAACTGATTGACTACATTCGCAGTATCATTCTTTTTGCCCCGCAACACGAAGGGGCGCACGCCACCGGTATGGAAGTCGCTAAAGAAATTTTCCCAGGACTTCCTCAACTCGCTGTATTCGACACGGCTTTCCACCAGACAATGCCGCGCAAGGCTTTCCTCTACGGCATCCCGTACTCTTATTACGAAGATCTCAAAATTCGCCGCTACGGATTCCACGGGACTTCCCACCGTTATGTCAGCGCGGAAGCGGCCCGCATTTTGAACAAGAAACCCGAAGAATTGAATCTAATCACAGCCCACCTCGGAAACGGCAGTTCCTGTTCTGCCATCCACGCGGGCAAATGCGTCGATACGACAATGGGATTTACGCCGCTTGACGGTCTTGTGATGGGCACACGTTCAGGCTCCCTCGATCCAGCAATTCTTTTCTTTCTCAACAAAAAACTCGGCTACGACATTGACCGTTTAAACAAGCTGGTCAATAAGGAAAGCGGGCTTCTCGGCCTTTCGGGGCTCAGCAATGACATGCGAACCATCACGCAAAAAGCGGCGGAAGGCCACACCGGAGCGCAAATCGCATTGGAAGTTTTCTGTTACAAACTCGCCCGCGAAATCGGCGGCATTACCATGGCACTCCCCCGTCTCGACGCTCTGGTTTTCACCGGCGGCATCGGCGAAAACAGCCGAGTAGTTCGCGAAACAACTTTGGAAAATCTGGCGATTCTCGGTTTCAAAATCGACCACCAGAGAAACGAAGACAACGGCGCAAATTCCAACCATATCATCTCGGCGGAAGGCTCGACTCCGCTCGCTATGGTTGTACCTACAAACGAAGAACTGCTGATTGCGCTCGACACTGCGGAATATGCGAAGAGCGTCAAATAATTCTGCATTTTTAAAGCACAAAGGGCGCAGTATTCTGCGCCTTTTTTCATACAAAAAATTGTTTTGGTAAATGCTTCAGCAAGCGGCAGCTGCCCTTCGACAGGCTCAGAGACCGGTTGCCGAACTACTCAAAGGGACTAGGAACGAAAACTGAACAATACTTTCGGTATTGGCCACTTTGAGAGACGAAGCAACGCAATACATCGCAATTTTTTGAAAATGAATTTTTAGAGATGTTCACAAAAGATATCGTTTACCATTCCGTAATGGGAAGGTCATCCGAATCGGTATAGCGACCGGCTAAAATAAACGCCAATTCTGCAAGCCACCAAATGCAGGGAATCAACAAGAGGAAAGAACCCAGCCCAAACGTAAGTACGCTTATAGCTGTACAGAAACCCTCCATTATAATAAACCCAATAGCGCGCCCAATTTTCCCGACATAAAAATTGTGAATACTTAACCAACCAAAGAAAAAACAAAGTATCGCAGCTAGCAATCTACTATTCGAAGAAACAAGCTCCGTTCCCATCGAAACAGGAGCACTTGCCTCAGTCTCTTTTCTAGAAAAAAGTCGTTCTTCGCCATTCGTAAACATATCAATAGAATCGCCAACATGGGGAACAAAGGAAAATTCCTTTCGTTCTGCTACAATGAGCGATCCGTCATCGTTGCCAATAGAAATTTTTTCACCTTCAATTTTCAAAATTTTAGCCATACAGACTCCTTTGAAAGATTTCACAACAGATAAATTCCCTGTAAAACCGATAATTATAACAAAACACCATCAAATGTTTTTTTGTTTGCACTCGTAAATAAGAGCTAAAGGTGGGATTACAAGGCGCATTTTATCTCTTTTGCTTGAAAAATTTGTCTTTATTCTTGCATTCTTGAATACGACTAAAATTTCTTGGTCGTTGCCTAAGAACGAACAAACCCGATTTCACATTTTTTGTTCACGGCGTACTCATTCCACAAATTTTAAAGCATATTGACGAAAAAATGTTGTCAACTATTTTCATCAAAAGCCGTTTTCCATGTCCGCTTTTTTCATTGGAAAAATTCTTTGTCTTGCATTTCAAAATTCAGCGAAATCAAAAATAATGTTCTGAAAGAAATTTTATCCGAAATAAAAAATGGTTGCGACAAAAATCGCTATCCATAAATCACGTCTTCCAAAACCAGACCTTGCGGCGGCGCCATCGTGCGTTCGCCCTTGAAATTTTCCGCAAAAATTTCCTGAACGCTTCCTTTGGGATAACGCCCACGCCCCACATCGAAAAGCGTTCCCACCATGGCGCGCACCTGCCTGTGCAAAAAACGATTGCCTTGGATATGCCACTGCGAAATGTAATCGTTCACTCGGACAAGTTCAAAACGCGTCAAATTGCAAACGGTACTTTTGCCGTCATGCCGGGGAATGCAAAATCGGATAAAATCGTGTTCCCCCAAAAAAGATTCCGCTTCCTTTTCCATCAAGGCATAGTCCACAGGCAAATGCCCGATTTCCCAGCCAAAATCGCGGAGAAGCGCCACGGGCCGCGTGAAAAGCGTGTAAACATAATAGCGCGAAATTGCATCATACCGAGAATGGAATTGAGAATCGCACATTTCCAAATCTCGGATTTTAACGTCCCCTCGCCCCAGCCCATTGATGGATCTCGTCAATTTTTGGCAATCGATTTTTCCATCAAAATCAAAATGCACCATCTGCCCGCGAGCATGAACGCCCGTATCGGTGCGTCCCGCCGCCACCAAATCAATCGGAGAACGAAGAGCCGTACGAAAAGCCTCTTCCAATGCCGACTGCACCGTGACGAATTTTGTTTTGCCGTGTTCGTTCTGTTCCTGCCAGCCAAAATAGGCACTGCCCAAGTATTCGCAGCGGAATCGGTAGCGCATTTCTATTCTCCGGTTTCCCGCTTGATGCGAATCACCGTTTCGACCTGCTCTTCGGAAAGCTGCGTGCGGCGAGCGATTTCAGAAGGCGTCAGTCCTCGCCGATTGAGTTGCAAAACTTTTTCTTTGTCCGCGCGTTCCCGATCAAAGCGAGTCATTTCCAAAGGATTTGGTTTGGGAATCGCTTCCGTCTGCAAAGTATTATGGCTTTGCGCTTTGATTTTATTCACCTTGTCCGGATCTCGATGAACGCCCTTCGGATTGGAAAGCCTCGACAAAGTATCAGAAAGGGACTGCACCGCTTTCGTAATGCGTTCTTTAGCGGTCGGGCGCAATGCGGGAATTTTGACTTCGCCATCCGCATTTTCAAATTCCACATTTTCCCCAATAGGAAGCGAGGCATTTGAAGCGACATCCGGATTTTCTTTTACATCATCTATAATGGAACGGCGATGTACCCGAGTCCTATCAACAAATGTCGGATCGTCCAAGCCGCCCTTAGGCGTTTTAAATCGATTTTCCGCTCGGATTTTTTCCAACTGGCGAGTGATTTCTTCTTGTCGATTTCGCAAAAAAAGAAACACGCCGCAAGCGATGAGCAAAAGCAGAATAAGCCCGCCGAGAACATACAAGAAAATGTTTGAAGTAGAACTTTCCTTTTTCACAGGCGCAGAAACAGTTTGGGTGGCCGGCGCTTCCACGGATTTCGAAGAAGATTCCAAATCGCGCATCGCGATAAGCACTCCCCAAAGAGAATCCCGCCGTGCAATAGCGGCCTCTTTAGAATCAGAATCCGCAGAAAAAACAGTCATATCGGCTAAATCAATTTCTTCTCGCAAGTGCAAATAGCGCGCTCCATCCATCTTGGGCTGAAACGGATCGGCCTTTAAAAAAGCAAATAGGACCACAGCGAGCACAAAAAGAACCGCAGGAACGATAAATTTTTTCATAACAAAAATTTACCAAAAAAACGCTAAAAGCAAAAAACGAATCTTCGATTTTTCTTGATTTTGCGAATAAAAAAGCAATCAAAATTCGCAAAAGAATTTTCAATGCAAAAAGTCCTCGGTCGCCCGAAGACTTTCAAACGCAAAATTTTGCAAAGCCCTATCTTTTATTTTCCAATACCAATTTCCTGCATTCGACAAAGAATGGGTTGGAATCATGCGGGCCCGGCGCCGCCTCTGGATGAAATTGCACAGCAATCATCGGCACTTTCTTGGAACGAAAACCTTCTATGGATTGATCGTTCAAATTGACATGCGTTACTTCCAGAATTTCCGAGTCGATGGAATTTTCCAGAACCGCAAAATTGTGATTCTGCGAAGTCACCATCACACGCCCCGTATCCAAAAATTTCACCGGGTGGTTTCCGCCGTGATGTCCAAATTTGAGACGCCCCGTTTGCGCGCCATTCGCCAAACCCAAAATCTGATGACCAAGGCAAATACCCATCACCGGAACCTTGCCAAGAATCGCTTTCGCATTCTGAACAGCATCCCGAACTCCAGCAGGATCGCCCGGGCCATTCGAAAAGAATACGGCGTCCGGCTTCATGGCAAGCACATCGTTCGCCGCCGTATAAGCAGGAACAACTGTTACCCGAAATCCTTGCATTCGCAAATTTCGTAGGATATTCTTTTTTATGCCGAAATCATACGCCACCAGTTTTAAATCCGCCGGAGGCAATTCTTTGGGCATTCCAAAATCCGAAGCGAAGTCGTCCGAAAATTCATACGGCTTTTTGCACGTCACCGATTCGACCATATCGATTCCATCAAGGCCATTCCAGGCTTTTGCTTTGGCAACGCCTTCTTCTGGAGTCACTTTTCCCGAAGTGCAAATAAATCCCTTAACCGTTCCTTTTTCTCGCAGCAAAAGTGTCAGGGCGCGAGTGTCAATTCCCGCCAACGCAGGAATACCAAAACGCTTCAACGCATTGACTAGACTTTCTTCGGAACGCCAGTTGGAGTCCGCATTGATTTGCTGAACCAAAAGTCCCGCAGCCTGAAATTTTTCGCTTTCCATGTCCGCAGAATTTACGCCGACATTGCCGATTTCCGTCTCGGTCAGCGTCACAAATTGCCCCGCATAAGATGGATCGGAAAGAATTTCTTCATATCCCGAAAGCGAAGTATTGAATACAACTTCACCAAAGGAATCTACAGGCGCTCCCATCGAATAGCCGTAAAAAATGCTGCCATCGGCAAGAGCAAGAAAAGCCTTGCGTTCGCGTTGAATTTTCCATTTTTCTTGTAATGTCATAGAAGCAGTTCCTTATTAAACATTGACTTTCGGAGCATGACGCTGATATTCCTGAATCGAACAGACTTCAACGCCAAATTTGCCATCTCCCGATTCACCTTTCATGTCTTCTAGACCTTCGACGGTGGCACGGAGCGCATCAATTGTCGTCGTAATGGGAATTCCGCGAAGAATGCAGGTGGAACGAATTTTTGCTTCGTCCTTTGCCGCTTTAGCTCCCGGCGTCGGCGTATTCACAATCCACGCTAAATCTTTTTCATCGATTAAGTCCAAAACATTCGGGCGTCCATCCGATATGCGGAACACGCCATGCGTTTTGATTCCGTGATTGCGAAGAACCGTGCTGGTTCCACGTGTTGAAAAAATTTCAAACCCGAGTTTCACCAATCGTTTTGCAAACGGCACGACCGTTTCTTGATCCGCATCTTTTACGCTCAAGAAGATATTTCCTTTCATCGGCACAAAATTTCCTGCACCGACTTGACTCTTGATATAAGCCATGGAATGTCTGGAATCCAGGCCCATCACTTCGCCCGTCGATTTCATTTCGGGAGAAAGAATCACATCGACTCCCGGGAAGCGCGCAAAGGGGAAAACCGCTTCTTTTACCGCAAAATATTTGGGTGTAAAAAGTTTTGTGTATCCCAAGTCCTTCAATTTTTTCCCGGCCATCACCAAAGATGCGAGTTTGGCAAAAGGAATTCCGGTCGCTTTGGAAACAAAGGGAACAGTGCGACTGGCGCGAGGATTCACTTCAATCACATAAATGTCGTCGCCATGCACGGCAAACTGAACGTTCATCAAGCCGACAACATGAAGTTCTTTTGCAAAAGCAATCGCCAACTTCCGAAGGCGTTCCTGAATTTCTTTGGAGAACGTCGGAGGCGGAATCGTGCACGCCGAATCCCCGGAATGGATTCCCGCCAATTCGATATGTTCCATGATGCCGCAAATTTCCGACGTTTCGCCGTCCGAAATGCAATCCACATCGCATTCCGTCGCCTGTTCCAAAAAATGATCCACCAAAATGGGGCGATCCGGAGAGACTTCGAGCGCTTCCTCTTCCATATATTTGCGGAGGGCTGCTTCGTCGTGAACGATGCACATCGCACGCCCGCCAAGAACAAAGCTGGGGCGAGCAAGCACCGGGAATCCAATCTTGTGAGCAATAGCGACCGCTTCATCTGCCGTTTGCGCCATTCCCGAAGGCGGCTGCAACACCTGCAACTTGTTCACGATTTCGCCAAAAAGTTTCCGGTCTTCGGCAGCGTCAATCATCGCAGGCGAAGTTCCGATAATATGCACGCCGTTTTCTTCTAGCTGATTCGCCAAATTCAGCGGTGTCTGCCCACCGAATTGCACAATGGCTCCGTCGCATTTTTCATGGCGATAAACATTCAGCACATCTTCCAAAGTGAGCGGTTCAAAATACAGTTTGTCCGACGTGTCGTAATCGGTAGAAACCGTTTCCGGATTCGAGTTCACCATGACCGTTTCAAAACCCGCTTTACGAAGCGCAAAAGAAGCGTGAACGCAGCAGTAGTCGAATTCGATGCCCTGACCAATGCGATTCGGACCGCCGCCCAGAATCATGATTTTTTTCTTTTGCGAAGCCTTTTCTCCTGGACGAAGTCCCGTGCCGTCACCAAGCTGGCCTTCTGTCGGATTGGCAAAATGGTTGTCTTTGTGACGGTAAGTCGAATAAAGGTACGGCGTGTAGGACTGGAACTCCGCGGCGCAAGTATCTACCTGAGCAAAGGAGGGAACAACTCCAATGGATTCCCGCGCTTCTCGCACCTGCATTTCTTTTGTCTGCAATATCCATGCGATCTGGCGATCCGAAAAACCGAGTTCCTTCGCCTGAAGAAAGAGAGCCGGTTCCTTGACAAGTCCTTTGAGAGTCTTGGCCGAACGGATTTCATCTTCAAAAAGGGAAATCTCTTCGAGTTCGCGCAAAAACCACTTGTCTATTTTGCAAATGCCGTGAATTTTATCCACGCTCCATTGACGGCGGAACGCCGCCCGCACAAAGAATATTCTGTCTGCGGAAGGACGAGCGATTTCCGCTGCCAGTTCCTCGTCAGAAACCGATTCAAAACGGGAATCCTTACCATCGGCACCATAGCCCGCCCGCCCCGTCTCCAAAGAGCGCATCGCTTTTTGGAAGGACTGTTTGAATGTGCGTCCAATCGCCATCACTTCGCCGACGGACTTCATCTGCGTCCCCAGTTTCGTATCGGCACCGTTGAACTTTTCAAAAGCGAACCGTGGAACCTTTGTGACGATGTAGTCAATCGAAGGTTCAAAGCAAGCAGGCGTCACTTTCGTGATGTCGTTCAAAATTTCATCTAAAGTATAACCCACCGCAAGCTTGGCCGCAAATTTCGCAATCGGGAATCCCGTCGCCTTGGAAGCTAGAGCCGAAGAGCGGGACACGCGCGGATTCATTTCAATGACAACAATGCGACCGTTCTGCGGGTTGAGCGCAAACTGCACATTCGATCCACCGGTGTCAATGCCGATTTCTCGCATTACCGCAATCGCCGCATCACGGAGTTTCTGGTATTCGCGGTCAGTGAGAGTCAAAGCCGGAGCAACCGTAATGGAGTCGCCCGTATGCACACCCATCGGATCCAAATTTTCAATGGAGCAGACGATGACGCAGTTGTCCTTATGGTCGCGCATCACTTCCAGTTCAAATTCTTTCCAGCCTTCAATGGACTCTTCAATCAAGACTTCCGAAGTCGGGCTGTAATAAAGCCCCCGCTGCACTATCGTATCGAACTCTTCTTCGCTATGCGCGATGCCGCCGCCAGTGCCACCCAAGGTAAATCCAGGGCGAATCACTACGGGCCAACAATCCAATTTTTTCTGGGCTTCATGCGCCTCTTCCAGCGAATGTACCGAAACGCTTCTCGGCATATCGAGGCCAATTCTTTCCATCGCTTCCTTGAAAAGTTCCCGGTCTTCCGCCTTGTTGATGACATCGGGGCGCGCTCCAATCATCTCTACATTATAACGGGAAAGGACGCCCTTTTTGTGCAACTTCATCGCCAAATTCAAAGCGGTCTGGCCACCAAGGGTGGGAAGCAGCGCATCGGGTCGTTCACGACGAATAATTTCCGTCAGCGCCTGAGCTGTCAAAGGTTCAATATAAGTGCGATCTGCGAAATCCGGATCCGTCATAATGGTCGCCGGATTTGAATTGACTAGAACGACTTCGTAACCTTCGGCTTTCAGCGATTTGCACGCCTGCACGCCGGAGTAGTCAAATTCGCAGGCCTGGCCGATTACAATCGGGCCCGAACCGATAAGCATGATTTTTTTGATGTCTTCACGTTTTGGCATAATACCTTCACTTAAGCTAAATCGGCGTAATTTTAGAAACATCCAGCGGCAAAGAAAAGGGGAATTTTTTATCTTTTTTCGCAATAAAAAAAGGACGTCCTGTCCTAGTAGGAATCTTTTTTCCAACCCAAGTCAAAACTTCCCCAAAAGCGACATTTTCGTAAAATTCGCCAACCTTCTTCTACATTTTTGTCGAATGTTTTTTTTCTCTATTTTTCATCTCCTAGAAAATCAGCAGGCATTTCTCGGCGAATTACACACAAACGAAATTTTGAATTATTCCGGTTAATGCGGCTTATTCGCCCGCAATTTTCCCTTCAAAAACGCCATCTACGTCCATTTTGCCCGATTTCTAACTAAATTTTATACCATGAACTGGAAATTCTATATCATTTGGCTTATCGCATACCTCTCCGGCGTCATTTTCGTTTACCTTCTCCCCGAAAATTCGCTATCCACCGCCCTCCGCTTCGCCTTCCTTGGCGTTTGGGGCTCTGTTCTCGGCGCTTTATTTAACATGGTGAATAGCAAAAGTCAAAATGCCAAAGCGACTGACACTTTTGAAACGGCTTTGAACAAAAAACAGCCAGAAACCACTCTTATTCCTGTTGTCAGCGGAAAAGAAATAAACAACGATACTCCTGCGTTCCCCAAAAGTTACGCCGAAGAAAATTCGACTCCAAATCTTCCCCAGCCGACAATCGATTTTCCCAGCACTGAATGGATAGATTTCAACAGCAACCTACTGCGCAACCGCCCATTCCCCGAAGTCATCCACAAACTTAACGACGTTCTTCCTAAAATTTTCAAAAACGCTTCTGGCGTTCTTTACATGTACAGCAATACGCAAACGGAATTGCACCAGATTTTTGCCTTCGGTCCAAACACCATTAGCGATCCCTTGATCGTTCCTGCGGAATGCGCAAGCTTTGACAGCGCAAAAATCGTCGTCGCCGATTATTCGGATCCACAACACGTAAACGGCTGCATGCATCTACACCATCGTCCACAGGGCTATTCTTTCTGCGCCCCCATCGAAGGACTCGAAGAACACTTCGGCATTTTGACCATCCAGGTCGATGAACTCCCTCCAGGCGAAAGCGTCGAATCCTGGAAAACAAAAATATCCATGGTTGTCACCGCTTTTGGCCTATTCGTCGCCAACCAGAATCTGCAAGTCCGTTTCAAAACGCAAAGTTTACGAGATCAACTGACAGGACTTGTAAACAAGCGCTATATGGAAGAGGCTCTAACACGCGCCGTCAGCGAAGCGCGCAGGCACGGAACTCCTATCGGCATGATTATGCTCCACCCGGATAATTTTGAAAGCATGAAAAATGAAAGAGGCTTGCATGTTGTAGAACAAATGCTGTGGGAACTCGCCCAAAGACTTCCACGCTATATTAGAACCGAAGACATCCCCTGCCGCTTTTCCGAGGACGTCCTTTGCATTCTATTGCCCGGTGCCGACAAAATCCGTACGCAAAAACGCGCTGAAAAAATCCGCCACGAAATAGAAAACCTGCAAATCTCTTATGGGAATTTGCTTTTGCAAACAACGCTCAGTCTCGGCGTTTCTACTTTCCCGGAAAACGCAAGCGATGCGAACGGTTTAATCGCCTCTGCGGAACATGCGATGCACGAAGCGGACGCTCTTGGCCAAAATCGCGTGTGCGTCTCCCAATCAGCACCAGAAAAAAATTAGCCATGAAAAAAAATCCTAAAAACTCTGCGCAAAGCAGAGTTTTTTTATTTGGAATTTATATACAATCTTCCATCAAATACCAGCAATTATTTTTAAAAGAGTGAACGTTTTTTTCGCAAGGGAGAACTCGGTTATCGGTTTTCAGTTATCCGTTTTCTGTCTTCTGTTTTCAGTTCCAACTTTCAATTTCCAACTTCCAATCAATCACTGATCACGCTTCGACTAGTTCGACAAACGGCTGCTGTGCTTCGACAACCGGTCCCTGAGTTTATCGAAGAGTGGTCCTTGAGCCTGTCGAAGGGCACTCGCCGCTAGCCACTAATCTCTAACCAAGCAAATCGGATGGAATTCTGTATATAAGTTCCGTTTATTTTTTTCACGTATTATAGTTTTTTACTATAACTAAACATCAAAAGATAGTATTGGACAATTACAAAAATCTCTGCTAAATTATTGCCAGAAAGAACAGGATTTTCTCTCAAAGAAGATTCTTTCACAAGAACCAACTATTTCAAAGAGGTTTATCATGACAAATCAAAATTCCAACAAGAAGTATCGTTTTGAAACTCTCCAGCTCCATGTCGGGCAAGAGCAAGCCGACCCGGCGACAGACAGCCGCGCAGTCCCTATTTACGCAACAACGTCTTACGTTTTTCACAATGCGCAACACGCCGCAGACCGTTTCGGTCTTCGCGATGCCGGCAATATCTACGGACGACTAACCAATTCCACACAAGAGGTTTTTGAAAAAAGAATCGCTGCATTGGAAGGCGGAAGTGCCGCTCTAGCTGTTGCAAGCGGAGCCGCAGCCATCACATACGCTATCGAAGCACTCGCCCAATCCGGCGACCATGTCGTCGCCCAAAAGACAATCTACGGCGGGACTTACAATCTGCTCAAGCACACCTTAAAGCCCTTCGGCCTTGAAACGACTTTTGTAGATACGCACAACTTAACCGAAGTGAAATCCGCCATTCGCCCGAACTCCAAAATTCTTTATATCGAAACCCTCGGGAACCCCAACGCAGACGTTTCCGATATAGATTCCCTGATTGAGATTGCGCACAAGCACGGTTTGGCGGTTATCGTCGACAATACGTTCGGAACTCCCTATCTCTTCCGCCCGATTGAACACGGCGCAGATGTCGTCGTCCATTCGGCGACCAAATTTATCGGCGGGCACGGCACGACTTTGGGAGGAGTCATTGTCGAATCGGGGAAAACCAACTGGAAATCCGGAAAATTCCCCGCACTGGGGGAACCGAACGCCAGCTACCACGGCATCCGTTTTGCAGAAGCCGTCCCCAACGCCGCTCTTGTCACTTACATTCGGGCGATTCTTTTGCGGGATCAGGGAGCAACGATATCCCCGTTCGCCGCCTGGGCACTCATCCAAGGGACAGAGACTCTTTCCCTGCGCATTGAACGCCATGTGGAAAATACAAACAAAGTGGTGGAGTTTTTGTCGAAACATCCGAAAGTTGCCTCGGTAAACCACCCCAGTCTGCCCACGCATCCCGACCACAAAAATTTCGTCAAATACTTCCCCAAGGGCGGAGCATCCATTTTCACCTTTGAAATCAAAGGAGGGAAAGAAGCCGCTTGGAAATTCATCGACAGTCTGCAAATTTTCAGTTTGCTCGCCAACGTAGCCGATGTCAAGAGCCTGGTTATCCATCCTGCGACCACAACCCATTCCGAGCTTTCCGAAGAGGAACTGGCCGAGCAGCATATTACCCCAAGTACTGTTCGGCTTTCCATTGGCACCGAAAACATCGAAGACATTCTGGAAGACCTTGCACAAGCATTCAACGCAGTGAAATAAAATCACTTCACAATTACTTCAACAGGAGAAAAAAAATGAAAGTCGAAAAGATCACCGATTTAATTGGCAACACGCCGCTGGTCCGCATCAACAAGCTGAACGACAGCGAAGCCGTCGTCTATGCCAAAGTGGAGTCCTTCAACCCGCTTTCCAGCGTCAAGGACCGCGTTGCCTTGAACATGGTCGAATCCGCCGAGAAGGAAGGGAAGCTCCGGAAAGGCTCCGTGATCATCGAGCCGACCAGCGGAAACACAGGCGTGGGCCTCGCCTACGTCGCCGCCGTCAAGGGCTACCGCGTCATCTTGACCATGCCCGAGACCATGAGCATCGAACGCCGAAAGCTCCTTGCCGCACTGGGCGCGGAACTTGTACTCACCGACGGCAAGGCGGGCATAAAGGGAGCCATCGAGAAGGCGAACGAAATCGCCGCCCAGACCCCGGACTCGTTCATCCCGCAGCAATTTGAAAACCCCGCCAACCCGGAAGCGCACATCCAGACAACGGGCCCGGAAATTTGGAAGGACACCGAGGGCAAAGTCGATATCTTCGTCTCTGCCGCGGGCACGGGCGGAACCGTCACCGGCGTGGGCACTTTCCTCAAGAGCAAAAACCCGAACGTGCATATTGTCGCCGTCGAGCCGGAAACTTCTGCGGTGCTTTCCGGGAAGCCGGCCGGTCCGCACAAGATCCAGGGAATCGGAGCGGGATTCGTTCCCAAAACCTACAATCCCGAAGTCGTCGATGAAATCTACCTGACGAACGACGTGAAAGCCGGGAATATCGCCCGCCGTGCGGCCAAAGAAGAAGGGCTCTTGGTGGGCATCTCGTCCGGAGCCGCTTTGGAAGCCGCCCTCACGATAGCCAAGCGTCCCGAGAACAAGGGCAAGACGATTGTAGCACTTCTCCCGGACACCGGCGAACGCTACCTTTCCACTTGGCTTTTTGAATCTCAAGAATAAAGACTTAAAGCGTCTCATCATTGGCGATTTCTAAAAAGCCATTTTCAAAATTTTGCTTGCGAATCGGTCGTTGAACTTGTCAAAATTTCCTCGCTATGGCAGTTCTCACCGATCGCAAAGCAATGCGCAAAATTATCAACTGTCGGAACTCGATTCGTGACAGCCCGGCCCCATTTTTCAATTCAAATCCATTTTTACAGGCGGTCATTTTTTATATTTCGCTTTGATCCATAACGATGGAGATTCAAAATGGTTTACGATTATAAACGCGTCCTGACGATTCAGGATATTTCATGCGTCGGACAATGCTCGCTGACCGTAGCTTTGCCCATTATTTCTGCTTGCGGCATCGAAACAGCGGTTTTACCTTCGGCCGTACTTTCCACACATACAGGCGGATTCAGCGGTTATACTTTTCGAGATTTGACGGACGATCTTCCCAAAATTCTGGAACATTGGAAAAAAGAAAATCTTCGTTTTGACGCCTTTTATACGGGATATTTAGGAAGCGCAAAACAAATCGAATATGTACGAGATATTTTGCATTCCGTGCGCAAAGAAGGAAGCGTAAACATCGTGGACCCGGCCATGGCCGACAACGGAAAACTGTATCCGGGATTTGACGCGGCATTCGTCGAAGCGATGAAGCCTTTAATTGCCGACGCGGACTTTGTGCTACCCAACATTACCGAAGCGGCACTTCTCACAGGAATCGATTACCGCGAGTCCTATAACGAAGAATATGTGAAAGCACTTTCCGAAGGCCTTGTGCAGCTCGGAGCCAAAACCGTCGTCCTTACCGGAGTCGGTTACAATCCGCAAACCACGGGCGTTTCCGTTTATGAAAACGGACAAATTTCCTATTACCCGCACCGCAAAATCGCAGGCGGCTGCCACGGCACGGGAGATGTCTATGCCTCTGCTTTTGTCGGCGCATTTCTCCGTGGAAATTCCGCATTCCTGTCGGCAAAAATCGCCGCAAACTACACGGTCGCTTGCATTGAAAATACTATTGGCGATAAATCGCACTGGTATGGCGTCAAATTTGAAACCGCTTTGCCGGAACTTGTCCGCCAGCTCAATCCGTAACCGGCTATTTTCAAAAGCGCATGGATTCCGTGCGCTTTTCTTTTAAATTCTTTTGTATTTAAAACGGAGAAATTTCGACCTTTGAGGCCTTTATTTCCTACTGGCCTCTTTTCGCTCCCAGCTTCGCTCAGACTCGCTTGATTTTTTCTTTACCGAAGAATTTTCAGAACTGGCCTTTACTATATTTTGCGACAAAAAAGAACATTTTCGCAAGAAAAGGATTCCATTATGTCTAATTTGAATGAAGAAGCACTCGCTTACCACGCCAACGGCAAACCCGGAAAGATTGAAGTCGTTCCGACAAAGCCGCACAGCACCCAGACCGATTTGGGACTCGCTTACACTCCCGGCGTCGCTGTTCCTTGCCTTGAAATTGAAAAAGACAACAACAAAGCATACGATTACACCACAAAAGGCAATCTCGTCGCCGTCATTTCCAACGGTACCGCGGTTCTAGGCCTTGGAGACATCGGTGCCGTTGCGGGCAAGCCCGTCATGGAAGGAAAAGGACTGCTTTTCAAAATCTATGCCGGTGTGGACGTGTTCGACATCGAAGTCAATGAAAAAGACCCGAAGAAATTTATCGAAATCGTCAAAGGCATCGCCCCGACTTTTGGCGGCATCAATCTGGAAGACATCAAAGCTCCGGAATGTTTTGAAATTGAAGACGGATTAAAAGCCGCCTTGGACATTCCCGTGATGCACGACGACCAGCACGGAACGGCAATCATCAGCAGCGCGGCCCTTGTCAACGCTCTCGACATTGCCGGAAAGGACATCGATAAAATCAAGCTCGTCGTAAACGGCGCGGGTGCAGCCGCCATCGCCTGTACCAAGCTTTACCTCTCGCTGGGAGTGAAAAAAGAAAACGTCGTCATGGTGGACAGCAAAGGCGTCATCAGCAAATCCCGCAAGAACCTGACGCCGCAAAAGGAATTTTTCGCCACCGACCGCAAAGACGTTTCAACCCTTGCCGAAGCGATGAAAGGCGCAGACGTTTTCCTCGGCCTTTCCAAGCCGGATATTTTGACCACCGAAATGATCCAGTCGATGGCAAAGAATCCCATCGTATTCGCTTTGGCGAATCCTGTCCCCGAAGTTTCTTACGAAGTCGCCATGAAATCCCGCGAAGACATCATCTTTGCCACGGGCCGCAGCGACTATCCGAACCAGGTGAACAACGTCATCGGCTTCCCGTATATTTTCCGCGGGGCCTTGGACGTGCGCGCCAGCGCCATCAACGAGCACATGAAACACGCCGCCGTACGCGCCATCGCCGACCTCGCCCGCAAACCCGTTCCCGAAGTCGTGAACATCGCCTACAATTCCGAACGGTTCAGCTTTGGCCGCAACTACATCATCCCCAAGCCGATGGATCCGCGGCTGCTCACGGACGTTTCGATTGCCGTCGCCAAAGCCGCTATCGAAAGCGGAGTCGCCCGCAAAACCATTACCGACTGGGATGCCTACGCCGACAGTCTGCGCGACATGATGGGCTACGACAACAAGCTCATTCGCGGATTTGAAAACATGGCTCGCAGCAATCCGAAACGCGTCGTGTTCGCTGAAGGCGCAAGCGTCAATATGATCCGCGCGGCCATCCAAGCCAAAGCCGAAGGCATTGCTTTCCCGATTCTGCTGGGTAACCCGGAACGCATCCGCGAAAACGCCGAAAAGGAAAAACTGGACATTTCCGGAATTGACATCGTGAACCCGCGTTCCGCT
This sequence comes from Fibrobacter intestinalis, assembly GCF_900167415.1. Lineage (GTDB taxonomy): Bacteria > Fibrobacterota > Fibrobacteria > Fibrobacterales > Fibrobacteraceae > Hallerella > Hallerella intestinalis. The sequence continues at coordinate 30,189 of NZ_FUWU01000030.1, forward strand.
GACGAAGCCGAACGTCGCCTGCAATTTGCCAGAATCTACGCCAATGAAAACGGTCGAAATGGGGTCACCATCGAAAAAGCTCGCGACGACATGTTTGAACGCAATCATTTCGGCATGATGATGGTCAAGGTCGGCGATGCGGACGCCCTGATTTCCGGATCCAACTCCCGCTATTCCACGACCATTGAACTGGCCAAGGAATTGATAGGAATCCGCGACGACTACAAACATTTTGGCGCGCTCCACATTTTGAGCACCAAAAAGGGAACGTTCTTCCTTGCCGATACGCTGGTGAACCGCGACCCCGACACAGAAACCCTCGTGGATATTACGAAGCTCACCCACGACGCCGTTCGCTTCTTTGCGCACGAACCCGTGATGGCTTTGCTCAGCTACGAAAACTTCGGTGCGGACAAAGGCACCAACGGTTCCGCCAGTTCCGTTCGGGATGCCGTGAAAATCCTCCACGAAAAATATCCGAATTACGCCGTCGATGGAGAAATGCAGGCAAGTGTCGCGTTGAACAAGGAGCTTCGCGACAACAAGTATCCGTTCAACACGCTGAAAGGCAAGGACGTGAACACTCTCATTTTCCCGTGCCTTTCTTCGGCAAACATCACTTGCAAAATGCTCTTGGAAATGGGAGTCGGCGAATCCATTGGGCCCGTTCAGATGGGACTCAAGAAACCGGTGCACTTTACCGATGCCGACGCCTCTGTCCACGACATTTTCAATTTGACCGTCGCAGCCGTTATCGATGCGATTGTGCAAGAAAAGAAGGACGCCGCAAAATAATTTTGCAATTTCTCCTTGGAAAAGAACCGTCCGCTAGGGCGGTTCTTTTTTATTGGCGAAGGTCAAAACATTTTCCCAACAACTATCATTTAGAAACAACAATCGCACCGGGCCAAGCCTGATTAATAAAAAGGTCGCGTATAACACCGTTTATCCAAATCATCCTCATAAGCAGATATGCCAAAGCCCCCATAGCACCCAATTTTAGAAAACAAATAACTGCAATGAGGTGCCCCTATTATTTGCGACGGGTACTCATAACAGCCTCCCCACAAATCAAAAGCTTCCGGAAGGTTATACCCCTTTGTTGTATCTTGAGCGAACATGATGGTATAATGGTATCGCGTTCTAAATAAGATATTCAGCTCTACGACAGTTTCTTTATTATTTGAATAGATATGTAAAGCCAATTTCGATGAATCAAGATTGGCTTTGTATTTTTCATTGACGTAACACTCAAACATTTTCCATATAGGGAAATCATCCGACAGAATGCACTTTTGAATATCATTTTTTTCATAAGCCAATCGATAACGACTACTATCCTCTATAGGCATTCTACAGGTTACATTATAACAGAACACCCCCTTTTTGCGAATGTTGCAAGTCTAAGGTGTATCTAAAGCAGCAGATTCCCGACAAATTCGTTCGCCGTTCAAATAAAACCGTACGCTATCGACATCTGCTGAAGATACAAATTGAAAGCTGACGAAACGAAAACAATCTTCTTCATACAAACCGCATTCCCAAAACAAAATTCCAATAACAAGCAGTAAAAAACATGGACTTCTTCTCATGGCAGCATTCTCCTAAAATCTACAACATAATTTAGATTTGAAGTCACCAACTCTGCAAATATTGCGCCTTGCACGGGAACAAATGGCACCCATGTAATCTTCGTATTCTGATGAACCACAATACTCTTTGCGTATATCGCGCCATAAAAATTCTTTCCAGATTTCCGACAACAACTTCCTTTCAAAACAGTCTGATTTGTTTGAGAGCTTTGTTCATCCAGTGTATAAACAGAAATTGCGTTTGACAAACTTACCAACGCAAGAAGAATAAAGGCAAAACATTTTTTATTCACGAATCGCATTCCCTGTGATTAAAATAAAAAATACGCAAAATAAATACAAAAAATCTAATAGAAAATCGCAAACAGCATACATAATATCATGCACGATACTCCTCAAAGGTTATCAAAAATCGTGAATCGCCATAAGAATAGGTGTCAGCCGTTACTTTCCCGAACGAAAACAAACCACTGCATTCCTTCAAAAGAAGGAAAACTTTTTCAGTATTCCTGCAGATTTTTGGGGCGGTCGGGAGATCGCCCTCTTGCGTAAAGAGGAGGTTCATAAAAAGTAAAAAACATATTTCCACTAAATTGAATGAACTAGTGCCTTTACTTTGTATTCAAGCCTAAACATCTCTATTCCTTTCAGACAGAAAGGAATCCGAATTGCCAGCACAGTTAACAAATTACACGATCACTTTGTAAACAAAATTTTGCCACAAATTTCACATATTTTACACACCTTTATTTTATATTTAAAACATCTTTTTTTTACAAACCAGAAGGAGATTTAATGAAAAAGATTTTCTTGACTGCACTTACACTTTGTGCAACGACGCTTTTTGCTGACGAATCGTTCGGCGGAATTGGTCTTGTTGTACAAGACGAAAATATCGGGTTGGGGATTGAAACAATCATTCCCAACACGCCCGCAGCAAAATCCAAACTAAAATCGGGCGATTTAATCATCGCTGCAGATGGTAAAAGTTTTGAAAATTTGTCGTTCGAGCAATCCGTTTCGTTATTTCGCGACGTAAACAACAAGCCGATTGTTCTCACTTACATCAGAGATAACGACACACTTCAAGCAACACTTCGTAGAACAATGATTACAACAAAACAAGTATCTTCATTTGACGCTAGTATTGAAGAAATCAACGGAAAAAAATACATTTCCACTTTTGAACTCGGCGAAGACAATTACACAGCCGTTTTTCTTGATAACGCATCGGCATCTTCCCAAAAAGACGATTTTAACCACAAAGGCAAACTTAGCGGACTCCGCCTGTTGCAAATTCAAGACAATGTTATCAGCTACGAGAACAGGGCTAGTGGAAAAACATTTTCCATCGACTTGAACGGCAAATTTCGTAACAAATGAGTAAAGTGGAAATTTTTCAATGAAAAAAATATATTTTTTAGTTCTAGGAGCATTATTTTCATACACCCACGCACAGTTGATAGTGAGTGAAAAAATTTATCAGCAGATGGATGCACGAGAAAATCCGCGCGTCCTTCTGAAAAGCCAGAAAGCGACCGTAGATCGGGACTCATACATCTACACAATTGCAGGCACAAGAGATTTCAAATCCGGGAAGAATTTCCAGGCTAAAAAACTTGATGATTTTCACCGCTTTACCATAAGCAAGAAAAACAAGAAAAAACGTCCGCTCGCATCCGAGACAGAAATGCGTACACGCGCCATGGAAGACATCAAAGCGATACTTCCCAAGGATGTGGCAGATTCCTGCGCTATAACATCTGTTGGCTATGAATATGAACAACGAGACTCCAACAAGCCAAGAGTTGTCGGAAGCATGATTATGGCACACAGAAAACTTGATGGCATTCCAGTAAGAGGTAGTTCCTATGTGCTAATGAGTTACGATTCCACTGGAAACTTGTCTTATATGGACATTCAATGGGACAAATACAACAAAGTTCTAGCGAAAAGCACTGTGGGAGAAACTAAAAGAAATAAAATTCACCGAGAAGAATTTAACGAACTCGTTGAAACAATTTCTCACGATTTCAAAGAAAATGAACTTAGAGGAAGTCTAGACAACTCTACACAGACATTAACAGCGCTTGAAAACGATAACGGAGAAGTGATGCTGGTTCCAAGCGTCACCTTTATCGGCCAATATTCTACAAAAGATAGCGATGAGAGCATCCCGATGACATTCGATATACCAACAGACGCTTCACTAGTTCCAGCAAACAAGGCTATAGTTAGCAGATAGGAGATTTTATGAAAAATTCTGTACTACCCCTTATCCTTTTTACATTTTGCTTTGCAAATGCTACTGACGTAAACGTTCCCTCTAAGTTTTCTATTGCGACATTTGCTATTAGCGAATATGAAGACAACTGGCAAAACAACTCTTCACAATCAAAAGAAACGGCTGATGCCTTGGTCAATTCATTCAAAAAAAATATAAAAGACAATTATCCTAAAACTTCATTCATTTCAAAACAATATTATAACGAATCTGTAACCAAGCAGCATTTCTCATCTACAGATAATTTCAACTTTGTTTTCTATAAAGGGCATGGATCGCCAAATACTATCACAATGTGGCCAAAAAACGAATACGTTCGAAATAAAGATAAGCGCTTTGGCGGTCAAACTTATTGGGTTTTGATTAGATCCTGTTTAGTTTTCAAAAATGGCGCTTCAAATCAAGATCCATGGTTTAATGGAGTTCATTCCATTCTTGGCTATAGTTCATTATCGTGGAATTATAAAAAATACAAGCACTATTATCGTTGCGGTTTTCTAAATATAGGGCAGTGTTCTTATTCTAGAGCATCTTACTATGTTGAACGTGATTTTGCGACCAATTGGATTAAAGAGAAAAAGGGAATATGGGAATCTTATAAAAATGCAGTATATAAGTGGATTGCAAAAGAACAAGGTAAAGGTGTTGAGCCAAAAATCGTCTATCGTTACGGCTATGTCGATGGAATTTTTTTTGACCCATGGGAAGAAAAATTCGAAAACTCTATTCAAAAGCCAGTTTTTAAAAATGCTGGTGAATATAAGGGTATCGGATCTAGATGGAGTACGATGGGAACGCCTTGTTACAGCACACCTTGCAAATAAGGACGGTTTATTGTGAAAACATTTTTTTCATTTCTTTTAACAACAAGCCTTATTTTATTTACCGCCTGTTCTGAAGACACAAATAATTCCGGCATCGAGGAGCAATTCCATTACGACGTAACGCTTTCTTATGACGAAACAACTTTATTGATAGATTCCATCTCGGATTGCCTCAATGATTCCGCAATACTTGAACGGATATACAAATACGATACTATCTTTATTGAGTCGCAGATAAAGAAAGAAATTATGATCTTTCCCTCCCAAATCCATAGTTCTAGGAGTAATATCAAATCCATTGGTGTTCACTCATTTGGGGATACCCTGAAACTAGAGTTGATTGAAAAAGAAAAAACTCCTAATTTCGATTTATATTGCCCCGTCTGGATTTACGCCACATTGAACGATACTCTAAATGGTAATTACATCAAGACTTTTGTAGGCGTATATCCATTAGGAAGGAAATAACCCCCACAACCTAATATTTCAAAAGGTCCTCAGTTTTATTACAACTGAGGGCCTTTTTTCAAGGGTCTAAAAATTACCTATTCCCTTTGGCCCGGTTATGGGACTTGCAGAGCATTTCGCAGTTGGCGCGGGCGGTGACTCCGCCCTTGCTCCAAGCCGTCACATGGTCGGCATCCATCTCGGAGAATTTCCAGATTTTTTTCTTGTTTGCATTTTCGGACATGGCGCAGTAGGGACAATTTGAAATTCCTTTTTCTTGCGCCTCGTTCGTCTGCTTTTGATAAGCCGCCTTTTTGGTCCGATCATCAAAAACACGAATGTGCAATAGGGATTTGTTCTCTTCGCCGCCGAGAACATACTCAAAGACGCCTTTGCGATTGGTAACAAAATCATCGGCAAGGAGAGCGGATACCCGTTCCCAAACTTTATCCCCATTGTAGCCGTTCCCATGAAAATTCTCGTAAAGCCTTCCCCATTCCAATCCTCGCATTTCAGAAGTCGTTTCCTTGAAGGTGGCGTCAATCCAATCCATAACTGCATCAAAATACGTTTTGATTTCATTTACATCTGCATCATTGCGGTGCAAACTCATATATTGTTCTACGCTTTGAAAATGACGGGCAGAAACCCATTCCAAGGCGGTATGTAAAAAATCTTGGCGATTGGCGTTTCCCGAAACATAATCAGACCAGACACTGATTTTAGGACTGTTCGAATTGGAAAATTGTTCTTTCGCTTTGGTCACAAAGGGACCCGAATAAATGGCATTCAAAAGTTCCTGTTCATTCAATGGAATGCCCGCGATATTGATCGTCTTGAACCATTCCTTGATTTCCGTTTCTTCGCCTTCGCAAATATAAACCAGCTATTTCGTGTCATTTATCTTTTTTTGAATTTCTTCATTAAGCCCAAAGAAATACTGCTCCATTCCGTTTCCATCTTTGATGGCAAACTTGCCTGTAACAAATCGACCGATGGAAGTGATGCGTTGTTGCCCGTCAAGGATTTCCAGCTTTCCGTCCCAGCGGCGGTTGAAATAAATCAGTCCAAGGGGATAGCCTTTGAGAATGGACTCGATAACCGCCACGTCTTTTTTGCCGTCGGCATAGATGTAATTGCGTTGATATTCCGGTTGGATGACGAGATTGCCGTTCAGCCCATACAAGCCCTTGTTTTCCAAAGCGTTGTAGATAAAGCCTTTGCAGATTTGTTCAACGGTAAAATCGGTTCGAAGCTCGGTTTTCATTTTGAGATTTCTCCGTTTAGTTTTTTGATAGCAATCCTCGGATAAAGTTCTTTTCCATTTAAAATTGGTTTGGCCAAATCAAATTCAGAATCGCAGCCGTGATTAAATTCCCCAACAATTTGAAATTGTTCTGGACAGTATTTGTCAAGAAAAGTTATCGGCACGCCCATCACGCCTTCGTAATCGCAGGGAATCGCATCGGTAAAAGGGACTTCCAATGCGTCGTAATTATCGTATTTCCGATATCCGACATCCTTTACTTCTTTGTGCTTGGAATGTTTGACGTTTTGGGCCATCGTGTTGAGTTCCAGCGGCTGGAGGCGTTTTCCATGTTCCAGATTCGTAAGCCACAAGCAGTTGTTTGTCGAAACGATGCGGTTTCCGTTTACATCAATGCGCGCTTCGGTTCCATAAAGTTCATAACCTTCCGGCACAATAAATCCCGAAATCCACCGGCCCATGCCGCTCCCCAGCCAAACGCAGTTGTTCATTATCTGCGGAAATACTTCTTTATACTTGATGGCATTGATGTTGCCGATGACAAGGAACTTTTTCCGGCTTTCCATAAGCCACAGAAAAAATTCCGTGAAAAGCGAAAACGGCGGGTTCGTAATAATGATATCGGCTTCATTTCGAAAACGCCGAACTTCCGCGCTTCTAAAATCCCCATCCCCCTCCATATAGTTCCATTTTAAATCGTCGATGCCAATTTTTCCATCGGCATTTTCGTCTTTTGCCAGCGTGAAAATTTTTCCTTTGATTTTTGTTTTGTCCATATTGAACAAAGGATTTTCCGTTTCGAACAAAGTTGACTGCCAATCCCAATCTACGTTTTTACTTTCGATGGCGAAGCTGGTGCTGACGAGTTTCTTGAGTCCGAAATTTTCGAAGTTCTGGGCAAAAAATTTTGTGAAATTGCTCCACTCCGGATCGTCGCAAGGCAAAAGGATGGTTTTATCGCGGAACACATCGGGGTTGTATTCCAAATAGGCGTTCACCTCTTTTTGGATGTCTGCATACTGGGTATAGAATTCGTCGTTCTTGTTCTTTTTGGCCTTGTGCAAAAATTCGGCGTTGGGCATTGCGCATCTCCGTTTGGAGCCCGCCCCCATTCTACACATTCCGCCAACAAAAAAGGCGTGAAGTTGTATGTACCTGCCGTTTCGAGGCTCTCGACTGCCTACCAGAAACAAGTACAAAACAACTCACGCCCCAAATACGGGCGACCGCACGTTGCTATATGGCAATAATGCACGACGAAAGGCAACGCCGCTGTCGAAACACGCCCAAACGTACTATACGGGTATAGCGAGCCCAGGCATATCTGCGTGAGCGTCTGTCCCATTCTCTCTGGTACGAAATTGTCGAGATTTCGAAACGAGAACGAGAGCAAAAGCTCATATAAAATGTCCGCCAAAATATACGTTTTTGGAAAAATTTTTAGCCCGCGTTCCGACAAAAATCATTCGGAATCGAGGGAAATGGCAGCCTTGAGCAAAATCTGGCGTTAGGGATTGCCGTCGCTTGCGATTCGGAGAATGCCGCGCATTCTCTGAACGGAAAATCCGGCGGTGAATGCAATGAACGGAAAGCCGGATTTATACCGCAAAAGCCCGTTAAAACGCCCAGATATTTTTTAGAAATTATATAGTCGTCCCTTAAATTCTAATCTATCCTGCATAACTATTGGGAAAAACTGATTTCTACCCTGTGAAAATATTGCAAGGTTTTCTAAAATATGACTGAAAACCTTGCATTTTTTTCATGTACAGACCGCCAAAATCCCACGC
>NZ_FUWU01000108.1 GCF_900167415.1 Fibrobacter intestinalis
AGGTTCAAGGCGAATCCTACTGCCAAACCATTCAAGAAAGAACGGAAAAGATCACGGTTCCGAACGACTCCACTTTCTATCCGTTTTTCAGAGTTCAGCAAGAAGACTTTTACTTTGATGTCGGCAAATATACGGACGAATTGTATCTTGCGCTCACCGCTTACTGGCGGTGAATCTGTTCTTTTTAGGAATGCGTCGTAAAGCGCGGGGCGCCATGTAAATGCTCGTTCTGCGCCAAATAAAACCGAGACCAAAATCCCGCAGCTTTCCATAGATGAAATTTATTTTTGCAGACGCAAGGCGGCATTTTCTTTTTTCGCAGCGGGACGCTTGATCAAAATTTTAAAGCAAGCGAACGCCGAGAGAGCGGATATTCCCAACCAGAGAAAATACGATTCCAGGCTCATGTAGGCACCGAAATTCATAAAATACCGTTGAGCGGCAGGGAGTTCAAAGTTCCCCGTCTGCAATTGTCCCAAAAAATTTTCCGTATTGATCGGAAAGTAGAAATGCGAAAGCAGCAGTTGGAGAATCACGAGCGCCGCCACCTGAAATTTACCGAGATCCCACTTATCCAGAACGGTTCCAAGGGGCAAAAGTAAAACGGGGAGAAGGGACGCCAAATGGCGACTTTCGCTGTCCAGCATCAAGACGAGAAACGCCCCAAAGAGGCACGCGAATCCGGCAGAACGGTCGATGAAGTCTCGGGAAAAATCCCGAAAACCGAAAAGGATCAGCATCGGCAAGATGCCGTAAAAAGCCACGAAGCCGACGAACGAAATCAGCGGATATTTCAAGGGTCGCAGCAGAATTTGCAGTCCGAAAATCGAACTGCTGCTGAAAAATTCATCGTTTGTATGCAACGACAAAAAATATTTGACAGCAAGCCACGCCACTAAGAAGCTTCCAAGAACTTTCCAACGGCAATTTTTCGCCGATTTCCAAAAATCCAGAGGCAGCCGCGGGACTTGGCGCAACAAAAAGTAGAGCGCGACAAGAATCGAACAGAACGAAAACACTGTCAAAGGCAAATTCGCTTCTCGCATGAGCAAATTCCGAACGATGCCCAAGTGCCCGCTTACGCACAAAACGGTTATCGATAAAGCGGCAAAGCTCCCGTAGAGAATCGGGAAAATTTTCCCCATATCCACTTTCCATCCGGTTTCGGATTTAGAAAACGGCTTGTCCAATGCCATGAGCAAAAGAATTTGCAACGTCACGAGAGGCCAAGTTATCATTCGCCAAAATGGCGACAATCCCATTGCAAAGGACTTTGTTCTTCAAATAAAAATAAACGCCCAAAAGCGACAGGGTGATGGCAAATGCATCCGTTTGAAAGGGTTCGTATCCGCAATTTTTAAGAGTGAAAAAATTCAAGAAGAGGACAGCGAACAAAACCATTTCCGTCGCTGGTTGCCAGCGAAGGATTTTGGATATGGCAAAGAATAAAGCGATTTGAAGCAATAGATTAAATAGGTGCAGCCCGAACATGGCGGACATCAAATTTTCATCGGTCGCCGACACTCCTAAAATCTGAAAAACGTAGTGGACACCCAAAAAGGGAAACAGGCGCTGAATGCGAAATGCGTCGTATCCCGAATCCCAGAAATCAGCGGAAAAATTCTGCGCCACAGAACGGTAGAATTCGCCGTCAAAACCGGCACCGTCGTTGATCGGAATTTTTTCACCGTAAAGGCTTGCTCCAAAAAGGACAAGGAGCAATGCGACCATACAGAATTTTTTCATTTTGAACTCAGCCTCGATTTTAAATTAAATTCCATTTTGGCAAAAAAGATTTAAATATGTTTTGTTTTGCGTATATACAAGAACTTGATTTTCCGGCAACGGATTGTAGGCGACGGAATAAACTCTAGCGTTTTGATGCACACTAATATAATTCGCCAAAAATCTCCCATATATTGTTTTTGAGACAGACGCTTGACATAAAATCAAGTTCCCGTTTGGCGAAAAAATCGTGCCGCTCCAGTCCCCTTCTATATTCATCGTTACACCTTGATGCTGAATAATTTTAAATCCTTTTGCTATTTGTTTCCTTTCTTGAATCGCTTGCGCCGAATCACCGAAGACTTTGATAGAAGACCTCCAAATAACAGAACCGTTCAAATGCAAAATCGTGGAATAGCCAGAATTCAAAAAAGCAATTGTTGAGCCGCTTTCTAACTGAACGTCTCCCACGAACATTTCCCCTTTGTCGATGTATAAAGTCGAATTCGATTCCACTTTTAAAAATCGGATGGAATCCCCATCGCGAAGCGTGTCGCATTTGCCGTTGGACAGGATTTTGTCGTCAAAAGAATCCACCGCATAATTCGGGAGTTCCTTAGCATATTCTTCATCTAAATTCCAAGACCTTTCGCTCGGATATACGGAATATTTTAATCGGGCCGCTCCCTGTTTGTTTACCAGAGTGTCTTTTTGCCTATACGAAAGTCCATCAACATACATAGTCCTCCCTTAAAATCCCGCCCAGCCCGCATAACTATTGGGAAAAACTGATTTCTACCCTGTGAAAATATTGCAAGGATTTCTAAAATATGA
>NZ_FUWU01000029.1 GCF_900167415.1 Fibrobacter intestinalis
CCTGGCCAAGGGCGTCGACTACGAGGAGCTCCAGGAGCAGTACATCCTGTTCATCTGCCCGGACGACATTTTCCATAAGGGGAAGCCCGTTTACAGGTCCCAGAACCTCGAGTGGGGCAGCCCGGAAATTTCGCTCGGGGACCTCTGCTACAAAAATTTCTATATATTTAAGAAGTACTCCGAAATCAAGGATGCGGCGACCCGCGAGTATATGCAGTATTTCGCCACCAAGCAGAGCGGCTCCGAAAAGATGGACCGCATCCGCAGGCTTGTCGAAAAATACCGCCAGGATCCCGCAGCGAGGAAGGCTTACATGACTCTGGAACAGGAATTCAACATCCGTTACAAGAAAGGCCGTTCCGAAGGTGCCGACTTCAGGAACAGGGAGCTTGCCAAGGGCTTCCGCGATGATGGTGTTTCCATTGAAATCATCGCCAAGCGTACTGGCCTCACCCCCGAGGAAATCAAGGCGTTGTAATTTTGAAAGGGTCGCTCCCGTGAAGGGCGGCCCTGTTCTGTTTCTGCGTCCGTTCCCGTTCGCAGTTCCTTGTCGAATGTTTGCCGTCTTGATCTTAGGACGATTTTGACCGTTTGCCGCTTCATTTTTTATTATGGCTAGAGAGCCAGTGAAAGCTTGTAGCGCAAGCGGAACGCTTTCCCAAGAAACCAGCCGCAGGCGGATTTTTTAAATTGCTTTTGCAATGAATGTGCGGTTTTTCCTGATTTTCCTTTTGATGCCTCTTCTTCTTTGTGCGGAAGAGGTTTCAAATGTGGACTCTCTGTCGGGTTCGTCGAATGTGCCCAATACCGCCGAAACGGATGAATCCAAAAGCGTTTCGTACTATCTGACTCGTCCCTTTGCCTATGTCGTCCAGCCCCTGCTCGATATTCTGGTGTTTCCTTTTTCTGCGCCGATTCGCTATGTGAACAAAAACGATGTGATTGAAAAAACGGTAAACGCTTTGGCTTTCGGCAAGGACAAAAATATCTATCTCTATCCGGAGTTCAACTTAAAGCCGGGAACGCAGACGCAGATGGGCCTCGCTTATCGCCATCGCAATATGATTTTCCGAAAAGATTACTTTGTTGCAAATGCAGCTCTGTATGTCAATAGCGATCTCAAATTTTCCCTGCGCTATACCAAGCGGAATCTGTTTGGCAGCGATTTTTTTGTCGGCGGGCGCGCCAATATGGTGATGGATAGGGACGCGGGTTTTGCCGTGCCCCGTTCGCTGACACGTTTCGATACCCACGAGCCCTTTGTCTATACGGACTCCAGCTATGGATTCCAATTCCGATTAGGGCATCCTCTGGTTTTGGTTCCCAATATGGATATTCAGGCGCAGGTGGGCATTGAACATCGGCTTTACAATTATCCGGATATTAAAGATACGATTCTGGTTGAACATCCTCTTTTTGACCCGTCTCTTCGCGGGTTTTATCAAGATCACTACCAGTTCCCGTTCAGCGTTTCGCTGACCTACGATAATACGGACGCTCCGTTTGTGCCGACCAGGGGATTTCGCATTTCTTCGACGTGGACATATACGAATGTGGCGGATTATACGGGGGAGAACGTTCGTCCGGGCGCCAATTCCAAGGATCACGACTACCAATCGTTTGATTTTGTGGCACAGCATTATTTCTATTTGGGAAAGGACGATTCGCAATACGGGCTTTCGGTCAAGGAGGCGCGGGAATTCCGGAAATTCTATACCGACTTTTCTTGGGAAGAAACGCTGCGTTTGTGGCGTCCCGAAAATATCCGACGGACCCTTTTGAATCGTCGGGTGCTGGCCGTGCAGTTCCGGTTGCGGCAAATGTGGGAAATGGAGAGCGGAGGGGCTCCCTTCAATGCCTTTTTTAATGCGGGCGGTACATTTCCGCTGCGAGGCTATACGCGTAGATATTCTGATTATGCGCTAAAAGGAATTTCCGTGGAGTACCGCTGGCCCATCGACAGATTGGTGGACGGTGTGGTTTTTGACGAATATGTTATGTATGGCAGGAATTGGTACGGGTTCGACGGGGAAAAATTACTGAACTCCTGGGGTTTTGGCATTCGAGTGCGTAAGCCCGATCTGTATTTGTTCCGCGTGCAAATCGGTTTTCACGGATTGAACGGTTTTTCCGTCATCTGTACGGTCGCTCCCGAATTCCAGTAGTTTTGCCTAAAGGAAAATTCTCGGCGGGAGCTTTGGCGAATCTCGCTAAGAAGCGAAAACTTTTCCTTTTAAAGAGGGAGTTCTTTCTTTTTGTGACAAAAATTGTTATTTTAGGTCAAAATTTTGCCTTAAAAAGGAAGGTTATATGGCTAGAAAAAAAATCGCCCTCGTGGGTGCCGGTCAAATTGGCGGAACAATGGCTCTCGTTTTGGCTCAGAAACAGCTGGGCGACGTTGTTCTTATTGACATCCCGATGACTCAGGGAATGCCGAAAGGAAAGGCTCTCGATATTCAGGAAGGCCGTTCCGTTATCCGTTCTTCTGTGGATTTGCAGGGTTCTACGGACTATTCTGCAATCAAGGGCGCGGATGTCGTTATTGTGACTGCCGGTTTCCCGCGGATGCCGGGTATGAGCCGTGACGATCTTCTGGAAAAAAACTGCGGAGTTATCAAGACGGTTGCCGAAGCCATCAAGGAAAATGCCCCGGACGCATTTGTCATTGTGATTACGAACCCGCTCGACGCGATGGTTTACAATATGCAGAAGCAGTCCGGACTTCCCGCAAACAAGGTTATCGGTATGGCGGGCGTTCTGGATTCTGCGCGCCTTGCTTGCTTTGTCGCCGACGAATTGAAGGTCTCCGTGGAAGACGTTCAGGCTCTGGTGATGGGCGGTCACGGTGACACGATGGTTTCCATTTATGAATGTGTTTCTGTGGCGGGCATCCCTCTGCCGCAGCTCATGAGCCGCGAAAAATTTGATGAACTGGCAAAGCGTACTGCGGGTGCCGGCGGCGAAATTGTGAATCTTCTCGGTCGTGGATCCGCTTTCTACAGCCCGGCGACTTCCGCCGTGCACATGGCAGAAGCCTATCTTCTCGACAAGAAGAGCGTATTCTCTTGCGCTGCGAAGCTCTCCGGCGAATATGGCATTTCCGGCCTCTACTGCGGTGTTCCGGCTGTCATCGGCGCTAACGGTGTCGAAAAGATTCTCGAAGTGAAATTGAGCGACGACGAAAAGGCAGCTTTTGAAAAGTCCGTTGCGGCTTGCAAAAAGAATGCCGAATGGGTTGACGCTCATACCTAATTTTCTTTTCCTCTTTGGAGAACGCCCCGAAAAGTCTCGTACTTTCGGGGCTTTTGCTTTTTTCAATGCGGATGTTTTCTTTTTTCCTTGCGGATCACGAGATGCTTCGCTTCCTTTAGGCGAATTGCCTCTTTTAGGACGGAATCGGAGATTTCAAGTTCCAGGGATGCTCGCCCCATGGGCTGCCCCTTTTCCCTTCACCCTATTCCCCGCCACGCTTTGTAGTTGGAAGTTTTGGTTTGGTGGGGTGGAATTGGATGTTGCGCCATAGCGAGAAGGGGAAACTCGGTTATCAGTTCCAACTTCCAACTTCCAACTTCCAACTTCCAACTAACCACTACCCAAGCGAATCGGGTGGAATTTTGTATATAAGCCTTCAATTTTTGTTCGTACTTCCGCGGTTTTAAAATCTTTTGGCTTTTTCCGCTTTGCGTTCGCTTCGGACGCCTTTGAAAACGCCCAGCAGCATTGCAAAGAGGGTGAGGCTGAAAATGATGGTCGAAAGGGCGTGGATTTGCGGGGAAATTCCGCGTTTGAGCGATCCGTAAATGTAGAGCGGAAGGGTTTGAGAATCCGGCCCGCTTGTGAAAAAACTCAAAATGAAATCGTCCAGGGAAAGGGTGAATGCCAAAAGTGCGCCGGCGATGATGGCTGTGGAAAGTTGCGGCAAAATAACTCGGCACCAGGCTCCCGCAGTTGTCGCATACAAATCCCTTGCGGCTTCGATTTGTTCTTTTCCGATGTTCACGAGTCGGCTTTGCACCACCAGAACGACAAAGCTGATTTCCAGGGTGATATGTGCGATAATCATCGTGAGCATGCCGGGGTCGAAGAGCGTTGTCCAGGAACGGAAGAGGGCGAAAACAACGGCGAGGGCGATTGCCATCAGAATATCCGGCGTGACAACGGGAACATTGATGGACATGTCGAAAAAGTTCCGCATTTTTTTGCCCCAGGGCGTACGGTGCAGCCCGATGGCCAGAAGAGTGCCTAGCAGGGTGGCGATGATTGTGCTGACGACGGCGAGAACAAGAGTATTGACGGTCGTCGTTTGTACCATGGCGTTGTCAAAAAGCCCCCGATACCAGTCCAGAGTGAACCCGCTCCATTTTTGGCCGTGCTTGCTCGCATTAAAGCTCTGTTCTACCACGAGAAACATGGGCATATACAAAAGGAGAAAGCCGATAAAGGTAAGGATAGAAACGATAATCGGAAGTTTGCGTTTAGACAAAGTTCTTTCCTCCGATCCGTTGGAAGATGATAAGGCTGATGACGCTCGTAAGAATCAGGACGACGCCGAGCATGGCACCGAAGGGCCAGTCGCTTGCCGAACCGAACTGCTGCTGGATCAGGTTGCCGATGAGCATATACTTGCCGCCGCCCAGAAGGTCGCTGATCACATACATCCCGAGGCTAGGAACCAGGGTCAGAATGACGCTGGCGACAATGCCTGGCATCATCTGCGAAAGAATGCCGTGCCGAAAAGTGCGTAAGGGACTTGCATAAAGATCGCGAGCCGCTTCAACGATTCCCCAGTCCAGGCGTTCAACGCTTGTGTATAAGGGCAGCACGGAAAACGGGAGCATGGCGCTGACCATGCCGATATAGACGGCGAAACTTCCGGGATAGAGCGATTCGCTGTCGGCAAGAAGCCCCAAGAAGCGGGCGATACCGGCGGGAAACATTTCGGGGCCTAAAAGAATCATCCAGGCGGAAGTGCGGATGACCAGATTGGTACAGCTGGGAACCATGATGAGCGTGAACCAGAATGCGCGCATGCTCTTGCCGCGGTTGGCGACCCAGAATGCCATAGGCAGCCCGATAACGAGACAGAGAACGGTTGTAAAGACCGCTATTTTCAGACTGCGCCAAAGGATCAGCAGGTTGTCGGGCGACCAGCCGAAGGAACTGAATCCGAACAGGCGTTTTAAATTGGTGAAAGAAAATTCCCAGTTGATGCTGCCGTAACTGCCGCGTTCGGCAAAGGCGAGTACCATGAGAAAAATGGTCGGCAGCAAAAGAAAGACGAGAAGCCACAGAATGCCCGGTCCTGTGAGTAGCGCGCCGAATTTGCGCATTCGGCGGCGGGTCGTGAGCTTGCCTTCAAAAACTTCGGTCTGCTGCATATCAATCGCTCAAGACTTGCAGATACTGCGGTTCCATGTACAAATTCACCGAATCGCCCGGATTGTAGATTTCATCGGGGTCGGTCATGACTCGGAGTTGCAGGCTTTTTCCGTTTTCTCCGGGAAGTTCCGCGATGAGTTCCCAGTAGTCGCCGCGGAAAATGCGTTGCAGGATTTTCGCAGGGAAAACATTGTTCGGAAAATTTTCGTCATTTTTGCAAACGTGGATGTCTTCCATGCGAATGGCGATGCCGCCGCAGACTTTGCTTTCGGCATTGGCGTTCCATGCCGGGTCTTTTTCCAGAGCCAAATCGCCGAAATCCGTGTGCGCCATTTTTTCGGAAACGCGTTCGCATTCCAGAATGTTCGCTTCGCCGATAAAGGTGGAAACGAAACGGTTCACGGGATGTTCATAGACGTCTTCGGGGGAGCCGTCTTGGACAATTTGCCCTTGGTGCATAACCAGAATGCGATCGCTCACGGCAATGGCTTCGTCCTGGTCGTGGGTGACCAGAATAAAGGTCGTGTCGGTTTTTTTCTGCAATTCGCGGAGTTCCACCTGAAGTTTTTTGCGCAGGTTGGCGTCCAGAGCGGAGAGGGGCTCGTCCAAAAGGAGAATCTCCGGTTCGTTCACCAAGGCGCGCGCCAGGGCCGCCCGCTGCTTTTGCCCGCCGGAAAGAGTCGAGGGCATTTCTTTGGCGAGGTCGGCGATATTGACGAGTTCCAGCATGGCATTGACGCGTCGCTCGATTTCATCCTTGGGAACCTTTTGGCTTTTGAGCCCGAACGCCACGTTTCCGAAAATGTTCAGGTGCGGAAAAAGCGCATAATTTTGGAAAACCGTATTGATGGGACGTTTGGACGGGGATCGATTAGAAATGACCTGCCCGTTCAAAAGCACTTCGCCGGAGTCCGCTTTTTCAAAACCGCCGATAATGCGGAGAAGCGTCGTCTTTCCACAGCCCGAAGGACCGAGAAGCGTCACGAACTCTCCGTGCTTGACATCGACGTCGATGCCTTTGAGAACGGCTTTGGAACCGAAACTTTTATAGATGCTGCGAATTTGCAAATCGGTGCAAGGCAAAGGATCCATGGAATCTCCGATGAAGTTTGCGAAAAAATAAGAAATTCGATTGTTTCTTTGGAACGGTAAAAGAAAGTTGCATCGTTTTTAATTGCCGCGTGAAAGGGTGCGGACGGGGACCGGATATTCTGGAATATCGGAAACGGGAGCGAAACTTTTTTTGTCGTCGGAAAGGGAAAAGAAAATGGCGCGATTTCCCAAGGCGAGCATGATGAACTGTGGCGTGAGAATGCGCAAATACTTGTTTACCTGTGCTTGCAATGCTTGTGGGGATTCGACTCCGGGACGTTTGCATTCCACCAGGAGCCAGGGACGGTTCAGCGGATTTCCCGCCCGAAAATGATGGACAAGAATGTCCAGCCGGTCGGCGTTTTTCGGATCCAGAGCTTTCAAGGCGAATTCCGTTTCAATCAGGTGTGCGGGAACTTTTTTTTCCTTGATGAGCCAGGAGACGACCTGTTGGCGCACTTCTTCTTCGGGAGTTGCCGCGACTTCCTTTTGGCGAGAAATGTCAAAAACGGAACGGCTCACAGTAAAAAGCGCTCCACGCACAGAAGGCAGATTCCCGAGTAGATTCCGCCCAGAATATCGTCTGCCATCACTCCCCAGGCGCGCGGGAGTTTTTCCAGCCGATGAATGCCCAGCGGTTTGAGTATGTCGAAAAAACGGAATAGGGCGAATCCCAAAGCGAGCATCCATGGGTCGCCGGTCAGGGTTTCTGGAGAAACGAATGCGAATGCGGTGAAAATGCCAGCGGCTTCGTCGATGACAATCCAGCCGGGATCTTCCGTTTGCGAGTCCGCCATTGCCTTGTTCACAAAGGGAATCGCGACAAAGAACGTCAGGACGGCGAGAAGGGCGAAACAGCCGGGGAATGAAACGAAAAGCAGCGGCCAGGAAAGAAGGGTGGCGAGCAGGCTTCCGAATGTTCCCGGCGCTTTTTTGGCGAACCCGGAACCGAAGAAGGTGACGACCAGCAGCGTAAATTTATCGGTTTTGCGCATGGTGAAATTATCGGAACGGGTAGGCGTTTAATGGAGGAATGCCGAATTCTTCTTTCAGATCGTCCCAGCGGATAAGCCGGTTCTTCCAGATGTATTTGCGGTAAAGTCTCCGCGCGACGCGGCTCGTGATTTCGTAGGGAATCGTGTGGTGCGCTTCGGCGACGGCTTCCATGGAAATGCGGGCATCGGCGGCTCCGTCCACGACGTTGACGGTCTCTCCGATTTGCGCGTCGGGAATGCGGCTGACATCGACCATGGTGGCGTCCATGCAGACCCGTCCGAGAATGGGGCAGAGCTGGTTTCGGATAAGGACGTAACCGTTGTTGTATTCGCCTCGCAGGTAGCCGTCCCCGTAGCCGATGGCGATTGTCGCAACCTTCGTCGGCTGTTGGGCGACCCAGTATTGCCCGTAAGAAACGCCTTCGCCAGTCGGCACTTCATGAATCGTGCGAATGGTGGATTTGATAGTCATGACGGGCTTGAGTTCCGGGTATTCGAATCCTTCGGGAGGGGTTGCACCCATCGGATTGTAGCCGTAAAGGACAAGGCCCGGACGCACCATATCGAAATGGCTTTCCGGATGGCGCAACGTTCCCGCTGAACTGGAACAGTGACAAATTTTGGGGCGAATTCCCTCGTTGGTGAGAAGTTCCACCAGATTGGAAAAACGGTTGATTTGCTTTTGCGTGCTGGCGTTGGAATTTTTATCGATCATGTCGGCGGTGGCAAGATGCGTAAACAGCCCTTCTACATGCAAATGTTTCAAATTCAAAATCTGGCGAATGGTGTCGAAATCGTCGAAGCGGACGCCGTAGCGGTGCATTCCCGTGTTGATGGCCAAGTGGGCGTCGCACGAAAGCCCGTTTTCTTTCAGGTATTCGTCAAAAGCGACGGCGGTTTTTAAATCGGAAAGAGCGGATGTCAGTTGGAACTCGGCAAGGTAGGGAAAGTCCGCAGGAATGCAGGGACCTAGAACGAGAATGGGCAAGTCCATGCCGTATTGCCGCAGAAGGATACCTTCGGAAAGGTGGGCGACTCCCAGAAAATCGGCACCGCTGTATTTTGCCGCATAAGCGCAGGCGAGCGAACCGTGGCCGTAACTGTCGGCTTTGACGGGCAGCAGAATTTTGGTCTGCTTGGGAATGGATTTGCGGACAAATTGAATGTTGCTCGCGAGGGCGTCCAAATTGATTTCAATCCAGTTCGGGCGTGTGATGAGATTCAAATCGGGAGGAAGCTTTGATAAATTCATGCGGAAAATATAGATTAAGAATTTTGCCGTGGGAAGAGTCCGCGCCGACTTCGGGATTGCGGGGCATTTCATTGCCGGATGCGTCTGCAAGGCTTCCCGTTGTCTTCCGCCTTTTGTAAATTTTGGGGCAAAGAGGAAAAATATGGATTCTAGAATCATTGATCTTGCCGATATGCTGGCGCACAGCGCACTCTCCATTCAAAAAAACGAAAACGTTCTCATTGAAACCACCGATACTCCCGACGCGCTTTCGGTCGCTTTGGTTCGGGCGGTTGCCCGCGCGGGGGCGCGGCCATTTTTGACGCAGAATCGGAGTGCCGTCCATCGGGCTCTTTTGCAAAACGCCTCGGATGAACAAATGAAAATCGCGGCGGAGCACGATTTGAATTTCATGAAGCAAATGCAGGTGTATCTTTCGATTCGCGGGAGCGAAAACTCGCTGGAATGTTCCGACGTGCCCAGCGACCGTCAGCTGGCCAGTCGTTTGATTCGCCAACCGGTTTTGGATTATCGCGTCAATAAAACCCGCTGGTGTGTTTTGCGTTGGCCGACCCCTTCGATGGCGCAAAGCGCGGGCATGAGCACAGAAGCTTTTGAAGATTTCTTCTTTCAGGCGTGCCTTGCCGATTATCCGGCGATGCGCGTGGCGGCTCAGGGACTTATCGATTTGCTGAACAGAACGGATAAAGTGCGCCTTGTCGCTCCGGGAACGGATCTTTCTTTCAGCATCCGGGGGATTCCGGCGGTGCCCTGTTGCGGCACGATGAATATTCCCGACGGCGAAGTTTACACGGCTCCTGTAAAGAATAGCGTGAATGGCGTGATTGCGTATAATGCGCCGACTCTTTATCAGGGCAAGAGGTTTGAAAATGTCCGGCTGGTCTTCAAAGACGGAAAAATTGTCGAAGCGACTTCTTCGGACACGCCGGCAATGAACGCCATTTTTGACACGGACGAAGGCGCGCGCTATGTCGGCGAATTCGCCTTTGGATTCAACCCGTTCGTGCGGCATCCGATTTGCGATATTCTTTTTGACGAAAAAATTTCGGGAAGCATCCATTTTACGCCGGGAATGTGCTACGAAGATGCGCCGAACGGAAACAAATCCGCGGTGCATTGGGACTTGGTGTTGATTATGACACCGGAATACGGCGGTGGAGAAATTTACCTGGACGGAAAATTGGTTCGCAAGGACGGCAGATTTGTTCTCCCGGAATTGGAAGCCCTGAATCCGGAAAATCTCTCGAAAAATTCATAAGGAAAATGAGGGTCGGCAAAACGAAGAGGCTTGAACCAGTGCTTGCTGGAAGTTGGGAGTTATGAGTTGGAACTAATAACTGAAAACTGATAACTGATAACTGATAACCGAATTTCCCTTGCGAAAAGAAAGTTCTCGTTTTGAAAATTTAATCGCGAGTATTTGGCGGGGGAGTGCATATCCCCCTATTTTTAATCCGTTCCTTTGATAACGAAAAAAGCTCCAGCAAAATGCCGGAGCTTTGAAAGTTTATGGGGAAGTCTTATTCGAGGACGATCAAATTGACCGTGCGCTTGCCGACCTTGACAGGCTTGGACAGATCCACAGCCTTGGCCTTCTTGGAAGGATCGTTCGCCCAGCCTTCTTTCAGCTTTTCGGAGCTGCGATCCAAGACTTGCATCTTGGCTTTGCCCTTGAATCCCGGAATATCGAGCTTCAATTCGTAATCGCTGTAGGGGCTCTTGTTGATGACGAGCAGACTCTTCTTCTTGCCGTTTTCCGTGTAGTAAGTCGTCAAGAGGGATTCCTTGTCGCCGGAAATCGTCGTTTTGAGGAGCTTGCCGCGGAGAGCGTCGGAAGCCATCTGGAATGCCCAGTAGCTCGGACGCGGGCAGTTCATGCATTCTTCAGCAGAACGGGTCAGGTAACCATAGTCGCCGCCTTCCGGAGTGATGTCGTTGTGGATATCCCAGTATTGCGCATTGTCCACGTTTTCGGTGGCGAGCATAGCGAGGTAGTCCGCAACGAACAAGCCGTTTTCGAGAGCGATGGTCTGCGGACCCGGATTGAAGTCCACAGAGTTCCATTCCGTGAGCCAGAGTTCGATCTTCTTATCCTTCTTGAAGTGGGCAGTCCACTTGTCCACCGTCTTATGGAGACGGCTGTAAATCGGAGTCAAGTCCTGCGGAGCGGAAAGCATGGCGAAGTCGTTTTCTTCACCGAAGTGCTGCGGGTAATGGTGGACGATAAGACCGTCAGCGATGTCGCCCGTTTCCTTCAGAACGTTTTCGTTCCACTGGCCATCGAGAACGCCGAGAACAGCGACTTTGATGGTCGGATCGACCTTTTTCATGGCTTCAATGAACTTGCGGGCGCGTTTGCCGTAAATGGTTCCGCCGTCCTTACCATACTTTTCGTAATAAGGATGCCAGTTGCCATAGACTTCGTTGCCGATTTCCCAGTACTTGATGCCGGCTTTCTTGTCGATATTGGTGTGCTTGACCCAGGCGGCAGCTTCCTGTTCGGTGCCGGAACCGAAGTTCACCGTGAACATCGCGTTGGAGCCTGTCTTCTTGAGCCAGTCGAGGAATTCGTCGGTATCGACCATCCAGTCGTGGTTGTCGAGAATTTCCTTCCAGTGGTCGTCATCAGCGCGAAGGCCACCCGGATAGCGGACAATGCCGTGATTGACACGCTTGACGTATTCCCAAGTCTGAGTCTTGAACTTCTTATTGTCCAGCATGTCGCCGTCCCAAAGGGCCGCGTTGATGCCGAAGAGTCCACTGGAAATGTTCGGGTTGATGATTTCGGAAGAACCCTTCACATCGACCTTGACAAGTGCCGGACGGGCTGCCGCCTTGACTTCTTTCATGTTCGTGAGCTTGATGTTGTCCACTTCAAAGGAACCGTTGGAACCTTCTCCACCCGGTTTGAAGTCGAGCGAAACGACTCCCTTCAGGTCGAAGACGCCGTTTTCTTTGGCGTTGGGCGGTTGGTAGTAGGGGAATTTGCTGAAGTTGCGGAACGGAACGATGACGGTATTGCGTCCGCGAGGAACGCCGGTGTTCGCCACAAAGAGTTCGTTGCCAGAGTCGCCAATCTGGACCGTGATGGACTGCCATGCGCGTTCCGAATAGACGTCGAACATAATGCCCCAGTGGTTAGTCCAGTCGCGGAGTTTTGCCGGGTGATTCGCCTGGTTCTTGGTGAAGTCGAGAACGATATCGACCCAGTCGGACATTTCGAAGTGCTTGATAAAGAGAGAGTTGCCGTCGAGCTTGCTGCTCTTGTAGGGCATTTCCACTTCCACTTTGGATTTCGGACCCTTGGACGGTTCCCAGTTGTCCTTGGCGAAATTGCCTTCAAAGTCGGAAATGACCATGTCCGGAGCCTTGGACTTCCAGTTGTCCCACTTGATATCCGGATCCACCCAGTCGATGGTTTCGGTAAAGGTGATCTGGTCCACGAAGATGGTCACAGGAGCCGGCTTGCCCGGTTCGCCCTGGTTTTCGCCCTTGCCCACGGAGAAGCGGATTTCCTGGATTTTGTTCCATTGGATATCCTTGGCGACTTCGGCCTGCTTGTTGGCATCCCAAGCCTTGCCCTTGTCGTTGAACTTTTTCAGAGGAATTTTGACGAGTTTCCAGTCCGTACCGACCTTGGAACCTTCGATCCAGTCGTTCAGGCTGATCTTGGTCTGGCTCTTGATGTCGTTGCCCTGGTTGTCCAGAATGCCGACATAGACCTTTTCGCCGCCGAGCTTGCCTTTGATCCAGAAGTAGAGGCCGCCCTTGTTGCGCACCTTGGAAAGGTCGATGAATTTGCCTTCGCCGAGGGAGTAGGTGACGCCGGACCAGTCGTTGTTGTCGATGTACATCGCGAGCACGTTCGGGTTGCCTGCGGTTTTGGATGCCGCTTCACGCTGAGCGGAGAGGCCGCCGTAGCTGTAGGAGAAGCCTTTCAGCTGGTTGTCGTAGAAGGTGCCGTTCTTGACGGGCTTGACCTTGCCGTCCAGCTTTTCCGGATTCTTCGGACCGTCGATGACGTCTTCGTTTTCATCCCAGTAAACGATCTTGGGCTTGGGCTTCGCCTTCTTGTTGCCCTTGACGATTTCGATGTTATCTACCCAGACTTCAAAATCCGAAGCGCCGCTCTTGTCGATGGAGAAACGGACTTCCGCGATTTTATCCCAGTCGATGCGCGCGGGGAATTCGGACTTGCGGGTATTGTCCCAGTAGAGGCCGCGATCCGGGAAATCCACGAGAGGAATGGAAACTTTCTTCCATTCGGTCGTGACGGCGCCGCCTTCGATGTACTTGTTCATCGGAAGGACGACTTGGGTCTTTTTCCCGTCGGAAACTTCTTCGTCGAGAAGGCCGACCTTAATGGATTCGCCGCCTTTTTTGCCCTTGATCATGAATTCGAGTTTGGAATCGAGCATGTATTTGCTCAAATCGAAGAATTCGTTGTAAAGACAGATGGAAGCTCCCGAATATTCGCTCGGATCCAGCTGGATCTGGAGAGCCGCCTTGGATTTGTAACCGCCCTCTTTTGTTATCGTGACGCCTTTGCTTTTTCCGCCGTAGGAGTAGTCGAAACCGCCCTGGCGATACTGGTCGTCAAACATTTTATAGACGACGATGCGCGGTGGGCGTTGTGCCATCGCCGTTGTCGTCGCTAGCCCTAAAAAGAGCAAGGATGTTGCCTTTAGAAATGGATGTCTCATTCGGTGTTTTCCTTTTGTTTATGGATTAAAAATTATTTTTTCTCTTTTGCTTCTTTCAGAAGTTTTTCTACCAGTTCGGGGCTGAAGCGGTCTTGGCGCTTGCCGTTGATGAAGAAGTTGGGCGTGCCCTGGACACCGACTTTGACTCCGAGCTGGAAATCTTCGCTGATGCGGGCCTGCTTGGCGGAATCGAGGACCATGCTCTTTTCAAATTTTGCCATGTCGAGTCCGATTTCCTTGGCGATTTTCTTGAAGGTTTCCGGAGTGAGCTCGCGGTTGTGGCTGGCGAGAGCGTAACGGAATTCCCAGAACTTGCCTTGTTCCTGGGCGGCGATGGAAGCCGCTGCGGCCGGAGATGCGTTCTGGTGGAAGGAAAGCGGGAAATGCTTATAGACGAATTTGATTTCGTCCTTGTGCTTGTCCATCAGGTCGTGGATGGCGGGAGCGATGCGTGCGCAATAGGGGCATTGGAATTCGGAAAATTCGACGATGGTCAAAATCGGATTCTTGGTGTTGCCGAAAACCGGGCTGTTGCCATCCGGAATATCCCAGACCTTGCTGTCCGCTTCCATTTCCGCTTTCATCTGTTCAATGGAGAGACCGCGTTTTTCCAGACCGTATTTGAGTACTTCAAATTCTTCGTGCATGGTTTTGACTTCGGCGGCAAGACTGTCCAATTTGGCACTGGAACCTGCCGATTGGCTATTGGCGGAGGCCTGGTTGCAGGCAGAAAGGGAAATGACAAGGATGGCGGAAAGCGCCAACGGGAATGATTTCATGGATTATCCTTATGGTGAAATTTCGTTTGTCAAAATATATAAAAGGATGTTCGATGGAACTTAAAAAAAAAAGACTTTCGGTTACGGAGGAATCCGTTTTTAGAAAAACAAAAATTTACAATTGAGCGCAGAAAGCTGGACTGGAATGAAGAGCTTGTTGTGAAAAGCTTTTCTTCTGAATGAAGGATTTCCTCCGCTAGAAACCGCACTGTTCGACGGGATGAATCAATCAATCCCCGGGGAGCAAGTAGTAAGAATTTTCTTTCGCAATTGCGCAGTCGGTTGAAATCCAGGAATTTCATTCCCTTGCATAAATTACATTATGCGAAATGTCGTAGAGTTTTTCCCTGTGCGTACATATTTTATAGGCTTGTCGCAAGGAATCTGCCTGTCGGTATGGTGGTGGGAATTGAGCGCGCTTTTGCTTGGTTCCTGAATTCAAGTCCAACGTGCAGACTCCTAGATCGTAGGCGGCTAGGAAGAAACTTCCATCCAGTTCTGCGGCCTTGAAAAACTGTAGTCCGTCTTCTTCGTATGGATTCCAGCTGGAATCGTTCTGGACGGCGATGATTGTCGTCATGCTTTTTTCCGCTTCGTCTAGACTGTCCTTGTAACCCGCCAAGCTGACGACGAGACGATGGGAAGATTTTCCGATGCTCATGACGTTGATCCATTCGCCTGCTTTCTCTTTTTAGGGGCTTATGTATAAAATTCCTCTCGATTCGCTTGTCATCGCTTCGCTTGCCCAAATCTCGTAATCTGCGAAAAAAGCACCTTGCGAAAAAGATGTTCACACCGGTCACGGCTTTGGCGCATGTCGATCAAGCATGCTGTGTTGGAGGAAAAAATATTTGTCTGCGCTAAAAGAAATCCATACGAACAAAGGCAACCTCGTTTTCAAGACGAAGTTGCCTGAGCCGCCGTAGAAATTTTCTCGCCCAAAACCGGTTATGCGCTTTTTACGTAAGCCTTGATGGCGTCCCGGATTTTGGAAAAGACGAGGCGCAGTTCGTCTTCGTCTTCTTCGAGGAGCGTGATGCGGAATCCCTGGAGTTCGCTGCAGAAGCTGCTGATGGGAACGACGCAGACTCCGGTCGAGGCGAGCAGGTAATAGACGAAGCGGTAATCCAGGCTGGAGACGTTTTCCGTCCACTTCTCGACAAGGCTTCGGATTTCCGGATTTTCGACGGGCAGTGTTTGCCTGTCGTTGAGAACTCCCGGCTTGAAGACGATCGTGTTGTAGAACGCGCCGTAGGTCGGGTTGAAATACAGTTCGGGAACTTCCGAGAGAATTTCGTTGATGAGCGCGCTGCGCCGTCCGATTTTTTCGTTCAGCGCGTCGCGGTGGATTTTGTAGCGCGTATCGCCGAGAACCTTGGGAATCGTCAGCTGCGGAATGGTTGTGGAGCAGACCTCGATCATCTTGGCATTGTCAATCGCGCGGCAGAATGCGTCAAATTCGGGATCCTTGTCGCGGTTGTAATATTCCGCCCAGCCGCAGCGGGAACCCGGCCACGGATATTGCTTGGAAATGCCGTTCAGCGAAATGCCCGGAACGTCCCCGATATAGGTGGCAAGCGGATGGGCGACGGCTCCGTTGTAGGTGATTTTGTTGTAAATCTCGTCGCAGATGATGCAGAGGTGGTAGTCCTTTGCAATTTTGACCATTTTTTCCAGATGCTCAATCGGGTAAACCATTCCCGTCGGATTGTCCGGATTGATAATCAGGATGCCCGCGATGCTCGGATTGTATTTCACTTTGTTCTCGAGCTCTTCCAAGTCCGGGAGCCAGTGATTTTCCGGGCGCAGGTGATAGACCAGCGGGGAAGCATGCGCATGGGAGGCTTCGGCGGAACTGTGGGTACTGTAGGCGGGGGACGGCCCGATGATGCGGGTCGTCATGGAAAGGAGGCTGTAGATGGTGGAAATCGCGTCCCCGAGTCCATTGAAAAATAGGATGTCGTCAGCGGTGATCTGGACGCCGCCGAGCTTGTTCGTTTCGCTTGCCAGAAATTCGCGGGTGGCGAGAAGCCCTTTGGACGGGCAATAGCCGTAACTTTTATTTTCTTCGACGATTTCGCCGACGATTTCTTTGATCCATTCGGGAACCTGGCAATGCTTTTCGATGGGGTCGCCGATATTTTCCCAGTGGATTTTCAATCCGAGTGCCTTTAACTGATTTGCCTTCTTGACGATTTCTCGAATTTCGTAAGAAAGTTCTTTGGCGCCTTCAGTCAAAAGTCGTTTACGCATAATCTTTTCATCTCCGATGAATTTGAATTTTTTTACAATGTAACAATTTTCCCGTTTCTATATTCTTAGGCATGAAAAAAATAGATTGTCTTTTTGAACGCTATCCGCTTTTCAGGTACATTCCTGCGATTTTGCTCCTGTCTCTTTTGTTTCGGACATCTTCGATTGGCGGCGAAGAGATGGGCTGGCTGGTGGAGCCTTTTGACAAAATTGTCCACGGTTTGACATACGCTTTTTTGGGAGCCTTCTTCGCTTTATGGTTTTCCAATCGCCGTTGGGATTTGCGCCCGTTCCTTTGTACTGTCGCCTGCATTATTTTGTGCGTAATCTCTGGTGCGCTGGATGAATTTCACCAGAGCTTTGTTCCGGGGAGAACCGTCTCTTTGGGGGATGTGCTTGCGGACTTTGTCGGCGGGACTTTCGGCAGCGTCCTCTATGCCTGCTGGAAGCCGTGGAAACGCTTTTCCATTTTTCGGGAAGAATCCGTCTAGTTTTGCCGGCAGATTTTGGGGGAGGAACGCCCAAGGGCGGCTCTAAAGGGGGAGTTGTGGCTTTCGCTCTTTTCCTGCGTCGCATTCTTTTTTTATTTTTGGGGCGCAAAATTTTATTACAGGACTCTGAAATATGCAGGAAATGAACGACCAATACAAAGCTCGTCTCGATAAGCTCTCCAAGTTCAAGGAAATGGGGGTGAATCCCTATCCGCACAAATTTGACAGGACGCACACTTCCGAACTTCTTCGCGAGAAAAAGGAAGAACTTCTCAAGTCCGAAGAAAAAATCGCTTTTGCCGGTCGCGTCGTGCGCTACAACCGTAAAGGAAAGCTCTGCTTTATGCACCTGAAGGATCGCTATGGTCGCTTGCAAGTGGTTTGCGCCAAGGATCTGGTGGGGGAATCGGACTATGAAATCGTCAAGATGATAGACTTTGGGGATATCGTGGGCGTTACCGGCTCCATGATGGAAACCCACACGGGCGAGTATTCCGTCAAGGCGGATAAAATCGAAATGCTGGCGAAGGCGATTCGCCCGCTTCCCGTGCCCAAGGAAATCGTGGATGAAAACGGCAACAAGAAAGTCTTCAACGAATTCAAGGATGTGGACACCCGTTACCGCGAACGCTATATCGACATGGCACTCAACGACGATGTGCGGGAAGTCTTTTTGAAGCGCAGCCGCATCTTGCAGGCCATTCGCGAGTATCTGCTGGAAAACAAGTTCATCGAAGTGGAAACGCCGACCCTCCAGCCGATTTATGGCGGAGCGAACGCCCGACCTTTTACGACGCACCACAACGCGGCGGACATGACCCTTTACTTGCGGGTCGCTCCGGAACTGTATTTGAAGCGCTGCATTGTCGGCGGCATGGAACGCGTTTTTGAATTCAGCAAGAACTTCCGCAACGAGGGAATGGACAGAACGCACAGCCCGGAATTTACGGGGCTTGAATTTTATCAGGCGTATGCGGATTACAACGATATGATGGTCCACTTTGAAAACATTTACGAGCGGGCGGCGATTGCGGCGACCGGTTCCACCAAAGTGAACTACCAGGGAACGGAAATCGATTTCAAGGCCCCGTGGCCGCGACTTTCCATGTATGACGCTCTGAAGCAATACGCAAACTACGACGTGACCGCGATGTCCGATGACGATTTAAAACGGGAACTCGAAAAGCTCGGCGGCAAAATGGACGGCGAGTGGATTCGCGGGCGCGCGATCATCGAACTCTTTGAATTGACCGTGGAAAAGAAGCTCGTGCAGCCCACTTTCATCACCGATATGCCCAAGGAAAGTACGCCGCTTTGCAAAAGCCATCGCCTGAATCCGGATTTGATTGAACAGTTCGAACCTTATGCGAACGGTTGGGAACTGGGCAATGCCTATACGGAATTGAACGATCCGGTTCGCCAGCGCGAGCTTTTGGAAGACCAGGTTCGGCGTGGACGCGGTGGGGAAGGCGAAACGCATCCGATGGACGAAAACTTTATCGATGCGATTGAATCGGGGCTTCCGCCGACTGGCGGTGTCGGTTTTGGCATTGACCGAATGGTTATGCTGCTCACCAACCAGCAGACGATTCGCGATGTCATCCTTTTCCCGCTCATGAAACCGGAAGTCTAAGAGGGAAATCCCGTGTTGGGGTTTTCAGAAAGTCGCTTTCCGAAAATCCCACTGAAAAAAGCGTTGCATTCGATGGAAAAAAATCGATGAATAAACTGGAACTTTTAATCGCCTGGCGTTACCTTGGTGCCCAACGGAAAAGCCTTTTCGTCTCGCTGATAGGGATTTTCAGTATGCTGGGCGTGAGCATTGGCGTGTTTGCTCTGATTGTCGCCTTGTCTGCGGTAAACGGCTTTGAAAAAGAAGTCACCGCGCAGATGATCGGCAAGGATGCGCATTTTGAACTCTACGCTTACCGGAGCGAACCGGTTGCGGATTTCGATTCGCTCGCCCTTCTGGTTCAGGAAAACGATTCGGCGGTCGTCGCGTCGGCTCCCTTTATCATTTACAAGGTCGGCATCAGCAGCAAGAAGGTGAACGACGGCGTTGTTCTGTATGGCATCGATACGGAACGCTCGGCGAAAGTGGTGAACCTTCACGAAAATATCGTGAGCGGCAATTATTCGCTCGACAGCTTGCCCGATGCGATGGGCGAAAAACGTCCGGCGGTGATCCTCGGGGTGTCTCTGGCGAATCGCTTGCGGGTTCTTGTCGGCGATAAGATCATCATCCAGACTTTTCAGAGTACGGACGCCATGTCGTCCGGAGGCCCAAAAATCCTTTCGTGCGTCGTTTCGGGAATTTTTGAAACGGGAATGTATGAATACGACGGCAACATCGCCTATATCGGCATTTCGGAGGCGCAACGGCTTTTGGGAATGCGGGATAACGAGGTTTCCGGCGTTCAGTTCCGGGTCCAGGACCAGTGGAAGGCGAACGAAAGCGCCGAGCGCGCGGGCGAAGTCGTCGGCTATCCGTATTACTTTCTGGATTGGAAAACCAAGAATATCACCCTCCTCAAATGGATGAATTACGAAAAGTTCATCGTGGCGGCGATTATTTGCCTGATTATTTTGGTCGCGGCGTTTAACATCATCAGCTCCCTGATTATGGTCGTCACGGACAAGACCAAGGAAATCGGGATTCTTCGCAGCATGGGACTTTCCAAAGCCGGCGTGATGCGGGTCTTTATGCTGATGGGTTCGTTCATCGGCGTCGGCGGAACGATTTTCGGCGGTTCTGTCGGGCTCGTGCTTTGCGCTTTGCAGCAGGCCTACCATTTCATCAAGCTTCCCGGGGACGTCTATGTGCTTCCTTATTTTCCGGTGCTGATTGATCCGATGGACGTTTTTGTAGTTTTTGTCTTGGGCATTTTGCTCTGCACGCTTTCGACGATTTTGCCGGCATGGAAAGCGTCGAAGCTGGATCCGGTGGGGGCGATTCGCCACGAGTAAGGGCGGAAAGCTTCCGTTTAGCTTGAGAGTAACGAATGATTTTATTGGAAACGAAACAATTAAAGCGAGTCTTTTGCGAAACCGGCGAACGCTTGGAAATTTTGAAAAATGTCGATTTTGCTTTGGCAAAAAACGAATTCTGTGTGCTTACCGGCGCATCGGGGTCGGGAAAATCGACGTTTCTGAATCTGGTCGGTGCTCTTGATACGCCAACTTCCGGCGAAATCCTTTTTGAAGGAAAGAATCTGGGCGCGATGACTTCTGCGGAAAAGGACGAATATCACGCGAAAAAAGTAGGATTCGTCTTCCAGTTCCATCACTTGCTCGCGGAATTTACGGCACTGGAAAACGTCTGCATTCCCGCTCGGATTTTAACTCCCTGCGGCAATCGGAAAGAAATTCTGGAACGCGCCGAAGCCCTGCTGGAAAAAGTAGGTCTAAAGGAACGCTTAAAACATTTGCCCCGGGAACTTTCTGGCGGGGAACGCCAGCGAGTCGCCGTCGCCCGCGCCCTGATGAACAATCCGGACATTGTCTATGCTGATGAACCGAGCGGCAACCTGGACGAAAAAAATGCCCGAATGCTCAATGAACTTTTTAAACAAATTAACGAAGATTACAAACAGACGCTGCTTGTCGTGACGCATGATGAGCGCATGGCGGAATATGCGACAAGGCGTGTTTCTATGCGCGGGGGAATCCTCGTGCCTTTTGAAAAGGAGTCTGAATAATGCCTGGACGTTTTACAGACAGAGTGAAAAAAGTTTTGCAATATGCAAGGGAAGAAGCTAAAGCACTGAATTCGGAGAATGTGGGAACCGAGCATGTCCTTTTGGGAATCGTCCGGGAAGGAGCCGGGGTCGCAGCGGCGGCTCTTAAGGCTTTGGGGGTCGATTTGGAAAATCTTGCCCGGAACATTGAAAATTCCATTTCTTCGTCCGGCGGCATGATGACGATTGGATCCAGCTCGCAGCTGGTCTTTTCGGATCACGCGAAGATCGTTTTGAAAACTTCCGCATCGGAAGCGCAGATGTGGGGCGACAATTATATTGGAACGGAACACGTGATTTTGTCCCTTTTAAAAGTGCCGGAATCGCAAGCTTCTGCCGTTTTGAGTGCCGCCGGAGTGGAATACAACGCCTTGCGTCAGGCGATTTTGTCCATCAAGGACGATTCTCGTGCCCAGCGCGGAGATTCCGGTTTGTCTTTGAACGCTTCGCCGCGCCGTACGGAACGGGAGCTCAAATCGAAAACGCCGATACTCGATCATTTTGGACGGGATTTGACGGCTTTGGCGGTGCAAGGGAAACTCGATCCGATTATCGGGCGCGGAGAGGAAATCGAGCGTTTGATTCAGGTGCTTTGCCGCCGGAAAAAGAATAATCCAGTGCTTATCGGGGAACCGGGCGTTGGAAAAACGGCGATTGTCGAAGGGCTCGCTCAAAAAATTGTGGAAAAGAAAATTCCCGAAATTCTGGAAAACAAGCGGGTCATCACTTTGGACGTGGCCGCGATGGTCGCAGGAACAAAATTCCGCGGGCAGTTTGAAGAACGCCTGAAAGCGCTGATTATGGAATTGCAGCGGAACGAAAACGCCATCATCCTTTTTATCGACGAACTGCATACGATTGTGGGAGCTGGCGGTTCGGAAGGAAGTCTGGACGCTTCCAATATCTTCAAGCCGGCTCTGGCGCGTGGGGAATTGCAGTGCATCGGGGCGACGACGGTGGATGAATACCGCAAGTATATTGAAAAGGATGCCGCTTTGGAACGTCGCTTCCAGCGGATTACGGTGAATCCGCCGACAGTCGAAGAATCCGTGATAATTTTGAACGGTCTGATGGATCGCTATGAAAAGCATCACAAGGTCAAATATACGCCGGAGGCCATTCGCGCTGCCGTGGTTTTGGGCGACCGCTATCTTTCGGAACGCTTTTTGCCCGACAAGGCGATTGACGTGATCGATGAGGCGGGGGCGCGCACCCGCCTTGCCAGCATGGCTGTTCCGCCGGAACTCCGCGAGATGGAGACAAAGCTCTCCGAAGCCTCTGCCAAAAAAGAGGAGGCTTTACGGACGGAAAAATTTGAAGACGCCGCCAAGGCGCGCGATGAAGCGGATGCTTTGCAAAAGAAAATCGCGGAACTCAAGAACGGCTGGCTGGAAAAACGGAAAACGGAATGCCTGGTCGTCGATGAGGACATTATCCGCGATGTGATAAGCAAGATGACGGGAATTCCCATTTCCCGCTTGGCGGAAGAAGAGACGAAAAAACTCATTCATTTGGACAAGGAAATCAAGGAGCGCATCATCGGTCAGGATCGGGCCGTAGAAGCGGTCGTCCGTTCGATTCGGCGTTCCCGGGCTGGCATTCGCGATACGCATCGCCCGATGGGCAGTTTCCTCTTTTTGGGCCCCACGGGAGTCGGCAAAACGGAACTTGCCAAAGTGCTCTCCTTAAGTCTTTTCGGTTCCGAGGATTCCATGATTCGTATCGATATGAGCGAGTATATGGAAAAGCACAGCATTAGCCGCTTGATAGGCGCTCCTCCGGGATATGTCGGTTATGAGGAAGGCGGCGGACAGCTTACGGAAAAAGTGCGCAAGCGTCCTTATTCCGTCGTGCTTCTCGATGAAATCGAAAAGGCGCACCCGGACGTTTATAATTTGCTCCTCCAGATTTTGGACGATGGCCAGCTGACCGACAGTTTTGGGCGGAAAATCAATTTTAAAAACACCATCATCATTATGACGTCGAATGTGGGCGCTCGCGAGGTCAAGCACAGTGCGGGAATGGGATTCACCAAACTGTCCGAATACGACGATTACGAGCGGATGGAAACCACGATTCGTGAAGAGGCGAAGACCGTTTTTTCACCGGAATTTTTGAACCGCATCGACGACCAGATCGTGTTCCGCAGCTTGAACAAAGAGGATTTGATTCGCATCGTGGACATTCTTTTGGGCAATGTGCAAAAGAATCTTTCCGAACGGGGAATCCTTTTGGAATTTTCGCAGCAGTCGAAAGTCGTCATTGTGGAGCATTCCTACGATCCGGCTTTGGGCGCACGACCGCTTCGCCGGAGCATCCAGAGCTTGGTCGAAGACGAACTTTCCGAAGGTTTGCTTTTGGGCACGTTCTCGGATTTTTCGACGATTAAAATCGACGCCGACGCCAGCGGGAAAAAATTGACTTTTGTCACGGAAGACTTGCCGGGCAAAAATATCGAGGGCTAGCGCAATGACAGATGTGTTGGAACTTTCACAAAGAATTATCGATGGGTACCGCATTCAACGGGGCGACGACCTTTCTTTTTTTCTGACCTGCGATTTGGAAAAACTGGAAACCGGCGCAGGAAAAATCCAAAGGCATTTTCGCAAAAATCACGTGGATCTTTGCACGATTATCAATGGACGCAGCGGAAGATGTCCGGAAAATTGCAAGTACTGCGCGCAGTCGGCGCACAATAAAACCGGCTGCGAAGAGTATCCGTTCTTGCCGAAAGAAAAAATTCTTGCAGAAGCCAAAAGCAATGCGGAAGCGGGGGTGAACCGTTTTGCCATCGTGACCGCGGGCAGGGCGTTAAGCGGGAGTGAATTCGACCGGGCGATAGAAGCTTATCAGGAAATGCGGGCGACGCTGCCTTTGGGGCTTTGCGCTAGCATGGGATTTCTTTCTGCCGAGCAGCTGCATCGTTTGCGTATGGCGGGAGTCAGCAATTACCATCACAACATCGAAACGAGTCGCCGTAATTTTCCGAATATCTGCACGACTCACACTTATGACGACAAAATCCGCGAAATCAAGATGGCGCAGGCGGAAGGCTTGCAGGTCTGTTCCGGCGGTATTGTCGGCATGGGAGAAACCTGGGAAGACCGCATCGATATGGCGATAAGCCTTTCGGAATTGCATATTTTGTCCATTCCGATCAATGCGCTCATGCCGATTCCTGGTTCGCCATTGGGACATTTG
Source organism: Fibrobacter intestinalis (assembly GCF_900167415.1). Taxonomy (GTDB): domain Bacteria; phylum Fibrobacterota; class Fibrobacteria; order Fibrobacterales; family Fibrobacteraceae; genus Hallerella; species Hallerella intestinalis. Next base: position 23,883 of record NZ_FUWU01000029.1, read on the forward strand.
CACCAGATTTCCGCCGACGATCTGATGCGCACCATTGCCATTTTCCGCTACATCAATCCGGAAGCGGATATTCGACTTGCCGCCGGTCGCAAAATTATGAAAGACTTTGGCGAAAAGGCTTTTGTGTCGGGCGCGAGCGCTACGATTACGGGCGACATGCTTACCACCAGCGGCACCACGATTCGCGGGGATTTTGAAATTTTGAAAAAACTGGGCCTTACGAACCGGGAGTGAATTTAGTGGTTAGTGCCCTTCGACAAGCTTAGGGATCGGTTGAGAGTTAAGAGTTAAGAATTAGGAGTTAGGAGTTAGGAGTTAGGAGTTAGGAGTTAAAACTGAAAACTAATAACTAATAACTAATAACTAATAACTAATAACTAATAACTAATAACTAATAACTAATAACTAATAACTAATAACTAATATTTTCCCTTTTCCGTTTTGGGACCGGCGATGGCGGCAACCGTTGCATGGACAGTCTGGATTAAATCCTTGGGTGAAATTTTCAGTTGCATTCCCCGGACTCCGGCACTGACGTAGATGAAGTCGAATTGCAGTGCTGTTTCGTGGATGAAAATCGGGAAAGGCTTTTTGAGTCCGATGGGAGAGCAGCCTCCACGGATATATCCCGTCAGGGGCTGCAATTCCTTGAGCGGAACGGTTTCAACGCTTTTGTTTTGGCTTGCCTTGGCCAGGGATTTCAGGACAATCTCCAGATTGCCGGGGACGACGCCGATGATTGGCCCGGTCTTGTCTCCGCGGACAAGGATGGTTTTGAAAACGCGTTCAATCGGTTCTTGAAGACTTTCGGCGATGTGTTCCGCGCCTAAATCGTTTTCATCGACAGGGTAAGGGATGAGTTCGTAGGCGATGCCTTTTTGATCGAGAAGCCGTGCGGCGTTGGTCTTTTTATTTTCTTTCATTTTAGAGCAAATTCATTCGTAAAATTTTTGGCACCAAGGCGGCACGATTTCGGTCGCTTTGCCCTGGATATTTTCGTCCGTCCAGGGATCTTGCGGATTGATTTCCAAATTCAGGCAGGTGACGTGGGCGCCGTTTCGTTTGGCGATTTGCTTAAATCCGGCGGCGGGATAGACGACGCTGCTTGTTCCGATATAGACAAATTCATCGGCGTCGCGCAGCGCTTTTTCGATTTCGTCCATAAATAGCGGAATTTCCCCGAACCAGACGATATGCGGGCGGCTCCGGCTTCCGCACAAAGGGCAGCGGGTTTCTAGCGTTTCATTTCCGTCAAAAGAAAAAACGTGGTTTTCGTTTTGCTCGCAACGGAGTTCTTTCAAGTAGCCGTGCATGTGCAGCACTCTTTTACTGCCGGCGCGTTCATGCAAGTCATCGACGTTTTGCGTAATCAGAAGAAAATCTTTTCCGAGACGCTTTTCGAGTTCCGCCAAAGCGAAGTGCGCCGCATTGGGCTGAAAGTTCGGCAACGAGGTTCTTAATTTGTTGTAAAAATCCTTGACGCGTTTTTTGTCGCGAAAGTAGCCTTCGGGAGTGGCGACCGCATCGATGGGTTCATTTTCCCAAAGCCCATCGTTTCCGCGAAAAGTTCGCAGCCCGGATTCTGCGCTGATTCCTGCGCCGGTCAGAACGACGATTTTCATTGGCAAAGTCCTTCAAAAAATAGTGCTTCCGCGAGAATGCCGTGTTCAAAATCCTGCAAGCTAAGGCTTTCGTTTTCGCTGTGCGCATTGCTTTTCGGGTCTTCGAGTCCGGTCATGAGAATCGGGATGTCGCCGAAGGTATTCCGAAAAAGTTGCGCTCCGGGAATGGATGCTCCGCAACCGATGAATTTGGCTTCGTTGCCATAGGCGATGGTCATCGCTTCTTTTATTTTGGCGAAATACGGGTGCGAAATATCCGTTGTAAAAGGATCGGCGCCATCTTCGGGAGCAAAGGATACTTTCAATCCGGATGGGCAATTCTTTTTCAAGTGCTCCATCAAAAGGCGGGTGCAGGGCTCCGCGGACATTCCTGGTGCCAGTCGAATGCCGATGCGGGCGTATGCCGAATCCTGCAACACGTTTCCCGCCTGGGTTCGGGAACCCGCTTCAAAAGCGGTGACGACAATGGAAGGCTTTCTCCAGAGCGTTTTCAAAATGGAGTCTCTACCGCCGAGAATCCGGGTGCCGGCAAGGAGGGACGCTTCTTTGCGGAATTGGGCTTCGCTGTAATGCAGTGCGTCGTAGCTTTTTTCTTCTTCGCCCGTAGGTGGGATGAGCGCGTCGGAAAAATGCTCGATGAGGATGTTGCCGTCGCTATCGGTGAGAGAGGCGATCATTTTGCAGAGCGCTTGGACGGGATCGGGGATGGGCCCCGACCAGGAGCCGGAATGCAAAGGCGTTTTCATGGCGCGAACGATGACGGACACGGCGGACATGCCGCGCAGCGTTGTCGTAATGGATGGAGTCCCCTCGGCAAAGTTGGAAAGGTCCGCAATGATGACGGCGTCGCAGCGGAGCAGTTCCCGGTTTTTGGAAAGCAGGTCCCCGAATCCGGAGCTGCCGCACTCTTCTTCGCCTTCGATGAGAACCTTGATGTTGGGCATGGAGTCTCCGCATACAGCCAGAGCCTGGGTCGCCGCAGCCAGGTGAAGAACGATGCCCGCTTTATCGTCGGCGGCCCCGCGTCCGTAGAGTCTGCCGTTTCGAATCTCGGGAGCGAATGGAGCGCTCTCCCACAAGGCTTCCCGCATGGTCGGTTGCACGTCGTGGTGCGCGTAAAGCAGAATTGTGGGGTTCGATTCCTTGGTTTTGATTTCCGCAAAAACGGAAGGCCTGCCCGTCGAAGGGGAAAGAAGCTGGGCGTTTTGAAAGCCGTGCTCTTCAAAAAGGGCTTTTACCGCCTGGGCGGAACGCCAGACTTCGTTCTGGTCGAAATTTTCAAAACTGATCGAGGGAATTTGAATGAGGGATTCCAGCGCTTTCACGTAGCGTGGGAACATTTCATGAATGCGGGATGGCAGCGTTTCGTTCATAATGGTTTGCGAAAGTCCTTTGGCGTTGTCGCCTGAATATGCCATTAAAAATAACATAAAAGTACTTTAGGTGTATAAAAATTGTCGTTCGATTTTTCTGTATGGAGACGTGGCTCCTGCTTTTTAGTGAGAAAAGTGAACTGTTACTCCAAGGTGTAATGTGACGAAACGACCTTCGTTCGTATTTTTAAGGATTGTCTAGCTTATGCTCGCAATGACGTGAATGCGGCATATCTTTTCACCTCCTCAAAAATCCGTACTCATACACTTTCGGCTCGATTTTTTTGCCGAGCGTTTTCATTTTTTCACGCAGGTCGCCAATCCGCTCGTTGTAGGCTTCATCGCCGGACATGTTGTTCATCCTGCCTTTCGTTTCGCCCTGAAAATACTTTCTAATGTCGTAAAATGACGCGTCAGGATTTGCGTTCGGCTTTGTGTGGTAATAGTTCCACAGTTCAAGCGCGGAATCGTAAACCGCCTGCGCTTCAGAAGAAAGATTTTCCAAGGGGGAAAGCCTTCCCCTCGCTCCAGCCGCGTCCGCGTCTTGCGCTACCCCTTCTGCGGGGGACACCCCCGCAACGCCCCCGTGCATTGTCGCTCCGTCCGCGCCGCCCTCGTGGGCATAGTCCGCGCCGTCATTGCGAGCCGTAGGCGAAGCAATCTTTACGGCGCACTCGTCCGAAGATTGCTTCGTCGCTTCGCTCCTCGCAATGACGGACTCTTCCCTGAACAGCCCGCCGTCCGCAGCTTTCGCGCGCAGCCTTAAATCGCCGCCTTTCAGGAAGTCGCTCATGAACGTGCTTTTGAACGTCTTTTTGCAGCCCACCTGTTCCCGGGTAAAGGGAATCCAGTGGTTTACGCCTTGCGCAGAGGAGATGCGGTTCTGTCCGTGGAAAAGCGCATAGACGAGGCAATCCGTCTGGAATTCAAAATTCGTTTTCCAGCCGTCGCTGGGGAACAGGAACTGGTCCCGGTCGTTGAGCCAGGTTTGTGCAATACAATGACGAACAGTGAAATAAATACACATCGGAATTAAATTCTTTTTCGTTATTATGAAATAAAAATGCGCCCGTAAATCATTTGGCGTAAGATCTACTGTAAGAAACAGCCCCATATTGTTTTGCATATCTTGTCCATTTACACGGACGTATCCAATAAAATCCCCATCTTTGTCATAATACTGTCTAATCCAATGCAGCATAAATTTGACATTGTTATATGAATAAAAAGAATGCTTGTATAAATAATTTCCATTTGAATCAAAAACGTCTGCAACATATTCTGGCAAAGGTTTTATCTCCGTAGATTTTTCATTTTTTGTATCTGTGTTCCAAATAAAAAAACCGATGGGAAATTGTCCCTTCACATTATCGAAAGTGTTTGCAGGAACTACAAAAAGGCTTTTTAGTTCCGCCCGAAATACAGAGCGAAACTTTGCAAAATTGGGGGCGCAAAGCGCCTTCAATGTTGCAAACTGTGCCAGTTTGCAACATTGAATTTCTGTATAAATGCGAATTAAAAATTCTGCATATACTTCTCTTGCGGCCGTTCCAATTATTTCACTCCATTTATCATAAACTTTGTTTTCAAATGAAACGTTACTTTTGTTCTGCCCTGTATCAGAAATTTGTCTTTTGTTTCCCGCTTCCGCATAGGGCGGATTTATATAAATCACCAGCTTTTTCCGCTTTTCCGCGTCGTTCAAAATCTCTTGCAATTCCTCCGGGCATTTGGAAAAGTCGTCGTTCAGAAAATCAAATTGGAACACGTGGTTTTCTGCCATGCGCCAGCCGTTGGCTATGCGGTCGGTCATCACGTCCACGTCCTGTTTGTCCAGGGTGCTTGCCCACACCCGGTCGTAGTTCGCAAGTCCGTTCAAAAGGTTGCCCGTTCCCGCGCAGCAGTCCCAAATGTAATAGTCGTCCTGCCAGGTTTCGCCGAGGACTTGGGCCAAATACGCCTGGGATTTTTCCACCCAGATTTGCGGAGTAAAAAAACTGCCTTTCCGCTCCCGAATGTCCTGGGGCACCAGCAAATCCCGCCGCGCAATGATGTAGTCCCAGTATTCTTCCTTGGGCGGCCTCTCGTAAACATTCCAGAATTCCTTGTAGGCTTTTTGCTTGTCGGTAAATCCAACGCTTTTCGTCGTTAAGAATCCGTCCTCGTCCAGCTTTTTCGCCAGTTCATACTTCGTGTTTTTCAGCACCACGTAGAGCGAATCTTTGAGGGACTCGCCGTCCTTGGAAAGTAAATCCGCCAAGAAAAAGTCGGCGGCGATAATCCCGCTCTTGTTGGATTTTTCCCAGTCCACGGCAATGGAGGGCTTCACCTTTTCCGACCATTTCTGGAACACGAAAGTGAAATTGTTCTTGGTGACGGCGATTTTTTCCGAAACGTCCTTGTCGGTTTTAAAATTCAGCCGGATAAACTCTCTGAATTCCTCCTTTTGATTTTCGTAATGGAACAGGATGGAATTTTCTTCCAGGGAATTTTTGCAGAGAGTATAAAGCTGCTTGAATTCCTTCGTGTCGTGATTGGAGGGCGTGACCGTCCAGTTGAAGTCGTTTTGAAAAAAGATTTCTTGAATCTGGTGGTATTCGATAAAGGCGAATTTTTCTGCATCGAACGCGCCGATGTATTTGGGCGGCAGGTATTTTTCAAAGGTCCTTTCTTTGCCAATCGTCAGGATGAGCTGCACAAAACTTTCGTAAATGTCGTGATTCGTTCCCTGCTTTGCTTCTGCCCACAGGATGGATTTCAAACCGTCATTGTCGATGGAATCGAAAAGCGATCGGGAGCCGCCCTTGGTCAGGTGCTTGGCAATGACAAAGTCGATGTTTCCCAGTTGGGTGCATTTGTAATCCGAAAAATAATCATCGCGAATGTAGAATTTCAGCGACTCTTCTTTTAATTTTTTGTAAGCATTATTCATAGCAATTCCAAAGGAAGGGGTGATTTTATTTTGGAAGTATAGAAAACCGGGAAAAGGATGGTGGCCAGTGGGAAAAAATTGTTGCCCTCGGTTTGGTAAAAAAATCAAGTGGGATGGACCTAGCGAAGGCAAGAATAAAAAGTTGCCGATAGGAATAGGGCTTCACTTGTGGTAACTTATTTAGAGATTTGTTTCAAGGTAGGAAACTATTGATGGGGAAAAAATGTATTATTGAACTCGTAATAGTTTCTGCGAGGACTGTATGAGGCTGTCAAAAATAGAATACTTCAACTTTCGAGGATTTGAAAAAAAAGAATTTTCTTTGGATAATCCGGTAGTACTTTTTGTTGGAGATAATGCCAAAGGCAAGACCAGCGCATTGAAAGGCGTTGCCCTTGTGTTGTCGTCCTGGAATTCGGCCTTTCCTGAAATTAATGCCTTGAAGTATTCCATGGACGATGTTCGGAAAGTCGCTGTTCGCGGAGGGACCGAAATACCGACCTTCAATCCTTGCTCAGAGTCGTATGTGAAGGGATCGCTAACGGATGAGCAAGAGCAAGACATAGACTGGCTTCGGCGATATGGGAGCCATGCAAATAGTGATGATCTGAAAAGAAAAGCAAAACAATTTTTAAAAAAAATCGAAGAAAACGAGAATGTTGATTTACCCTATTTCGGTTATTATGGGACAGGTCGACTTTGGGATGTTGATAAGCGAATCACTTCGAAAAAAGAAAAAGTATTTTTTAGAGATTCGCGCTACAAGGCTTATCAGGACGCTCTTGATGCGTCTTCATCAGATAAAATTCTGCGAAAATGGATTGCCAAGTTAAGTCATGCAGAATTTATCGAAAGAAAAAAATCATCAGTTTTGGCCTCTGTATGGGCCTGCCTGAAGAAAATTATTCCAGATGTTTCGAATGTTGATTGGAATCCTAAGGAAGACGATATATTTTTTGAGTTCAATAATGGTAAAGTGATTCCGTTGAACAATTTGAGCGAAGGTCAAAGAATAGTTGCATCCTTGGTGATGGATTTATGTATTCGGTTTAGTTTGCTTAATCCCCATTTGAATGGCAATGCTTGTGAACGGACAACGGGTGTTGTGCTGATTGACGAAATCGACTTGCACTTGCACCCGAAGTGGCAAAAGAGAATTGTCCCGGATTTGGCCGAATTGTTCCCTCGGATTCAGTTTATACTGACATCGCATTCTCCGTTTATTATCCAGTCGCTAGAGGGAATTTCTGGAGCGAAAATAATTAACCTTGATAATGAAGATGGTGTAGAAGAATACTCACGTCAAAATCACAGAAGTGTCGAAGATATTGCTGAACATGTAATGAACGTTGATATGCCTCAGCGTAGCGAGCGCTACATTGCCATGAAAAATGCTGCTAAAGAGTATTTTGATTTACAGGAAAAAGTTTCTGCAAATGAGGCAGAACTGGAAGAGGCTAAACGAGTATTAGAAAAATTTGTGGCTCAATATGGAACAGATAATCCCGCTTATGCAGCGTTTCTGGAATCTAAGGCTGAATCTGCAGGAGTTTTGTAATGCGAAGCCTGCAGAGAAAGTCGTGGCCAAAGAATTCGGATGGAAGCCAAAAGGTTTTCAAGGCGTATAAAGATTTCTTGCCTGATTTAAAAGAAAATTTTGGACGTTATTGCTGTTATTGTGAAAAGAGGGAGAGAAAACTTGATGTAGAGCATGTTGCTCCAAAATCGCATAATCCATCGCAAATATTGGATTGGGATAATTTGCTTTTAGCGTGCCCAGTATGCAACCGGGACTATAAGAAAAACAAGAACCCATCTCGCGCGGGTTATGTTTGGCCGGATGTGGACGATACCTTTGATATATTCGAATACCATGGCGATGGATCGATGACGGTAAATCAATCTTTGAGTCCACAAAAGCAGGTTGAGGCGCAAAATACCATTGGTTTAATGAACTTGAATGCTCCCGGTGGGAAAAATGACGAAATCCGTATGATTCGTATGGAACAATGGAATGTTGCATCGGATTTGTTGGATGAGTATAAACGAAAGAAAATTTCTATAGACAGTATTGTAGAAAATGTTGTTGCGAATGGTTATTGGTCTGTATGGATGACTGTTTTTAAGGACTATCCTGAAGTGACGCAAAAGATTGCAGATGCTTTTCCTGGAACTTTACCGAAATATTGTACGCCGCCTTCTAATTCTTAAGGTGTAACAGTGTAGAACACTAGCAAGTTTTGCATAGTTGGCGTGCATACCCAGTTTAAGGCCTAGGGTGTGCCGTTAAAATTACGGAATGTCGTCGATATTGTTGCCGCCCGGATGGATGCGTCGCCTTCTTTTTGTTAATTTGAACGCATGACTGTCGAAACGGAAAATCACGATTACTATTTGCTGTACGGAGATAAGCTTCTCGCATTTATACGCCGTCTTTTCAAAGGCTCTCCGGAATTTCGCCACGATTCGTTGAAGTATGTGGCGCGCCTTGCCCCCTGCATCCCCTTTTTGGGAGGAAGGCCCGATTTTTCGCCGGCGTTGAAAACCGTCATCCGTTTTCCGGACAAGAGCTTGCCGCTTTCTTTTAGCGCGCCGATTATTTTGGCCGCGGGCGCGAACAAAACGGCAAACCGGATTGCGGATTTTGCGAATCTGGGTTTTGGCGGCGTCTCGGTGGGAACGGCGACAAGGCGTTATCGCGAAGGGAATACGCATCGTCCTCGCATCGGTTTTTTGGAAGAGGATCGAGCCATTTACAACAGCATGGGACTCAACAACGACGGCGTGGAAGCGGTGGCGAAACGCGTCGATGAACAGCTTGTCCGGGCGCACAAAAGCGGCATGAGCGTAGGGATTTCCATTGCGGAAACGCCGGGGCTTCTTTCGGAAAGGGAAAAAATTCAGGATGTCCTGGAAACCTTTGCCATTGCGTACAAGGCCGCCGATTATATCGAAATCAACGTGAGCTGTCCCAATACGGGGGAAGACCGTCTGGATTTGAACACCCGTTTTGTGGAAACCCTCTTTTCGGAAATCATGAACTTTCGCCAGTCGCAGGCGATTCGGAAAGCGGTGTATGCCAAGCTCAGCCCGGATTTTTCGGAGCACCAGTTGATTTCGACTTTGGAAGTTCTGGTGCGTTACGGCGTAAACGGCGTGGTCGTCGGCAATACGTTCCCGACTCGGAAAATCGCGGAGTTGCCGATGTTTGCCAAATATGACGAGCTGAAGGTTCTGCGTTCGGACGGCGACAAGGGCGGACTCAGCGGACGCCCGCTTTACCACAACACTTACGCCCTGACGCGATTTGTCAAAGCGCGCTTTCCCCAGTTGAGCGTGATTGCCTGCGGGGGAATCGACCATGGATTGAAAGTATTCGACCTGATGCTTTCGGGGGCCGATGCGGTGCAGTGTTACAGCGTTTGCGCATTCCGTTGGATGCCGGCCCATGCGATGCGCCGAGAGCTGCTTTGGGCTTTGCAGAAAGCGAATCTGAAAAGCATCGACGAGTTGCATACGAACGAATGATGAAGCCCGGAGCGATTTCTGCGATTCTTTGGGGAATGGTTCTTGCCGTATCCGCCCATGCGGGATTCTTTCTGGAAAAGGACCATTCGGAAGAAGAAGTGCTTGTTAAAGAGGCGAGCTACGGTTTTTCTTGGGGTGGAGGAGCGGCGTTCGCCTATTATCTCGGCGGGTTCGATTTTTCCCTTTCGCCGCAGCTGGCGTATCGCTTTCAGAACGACTTGGCAATCGCTTCCGAATTGGCTTTGGGATTGAATGCCGACGTGCATGAAGCGGGGCTTTCTGTGCGGGCTTATATTGGCGACGAGGATTTCGTGTCTTTCGGGTCGAGCACCGTCTATTTCAAAAAACACGGGGACTGGCTCCTTGCCCCTCGCCTTTTTGTCGATTACGGGCGGAACATGAAGCCTTGGCGGCGCGCCCATTTCGCCTTGCAGGGGAAAGTCCGCTTGGGATTTCTCGTAGGGGAGAGTCTGGGTCGGGAGCGAAACGGCGAGACTAAAACCGCCTTTACGACGATTTCGGGGACGCTGGCTTTCATCTTTTTTTGAGGATTACGCATGAAAAATGGGTGGATATTCTTGGTTTTGCTGCTGACTTCGGCTCTTCATGCCGTTCCGTGGCTGGGTCTCGTTTTTCGGCAGGAAACCTTTCAGAAACAGACGGTTCTCAAGGTGGAATCCGTGCATCCGGATGCCGATGCCAAGCAGGTGCGGCCTGGCGATTTGATTGTGGAAATCAACGGGACGAAGGTGACGGACATGGCGGCTGTCAAAAAATCGCTCGCCGGCTTGAAAACCGGTGCGACGGTGCCGCTCCAGTTGATTCGGAACGGAAAAAGGCTATCGGTCAAAGTGAAAATGACGGAGCGACCGGACGATGTTTCGCAAATGACGGGCTCTTCCATCGGAAACAAGTTCGTCGCCTTTCAAAAGAACTACTACCGCAATGCGGAAAAAAGCCAGAAAAAGCCCAAGGCGCGGCTTCTCGATTTTTGGGCGACCTGGTGCGGTCCTTGCAGGCAAACCCTTCCCATTTTGGCCCGGCTGTATCAGAAATACGAAAGCCAGGGGCTGGAGATTGTCGGCGTTTCCAGCGAGTCGCAGGATGTCCTTGAAAAATTCTATCAGGAGCATCCGTCGCCGTATCCGCTTTATCGGGACGCCACCCAGGAACTTTCCCGAACGTATCGCATTTCTTCTATCCCGACGTTGATTCTTTTGGACGAAAATGGCTATATCCAGAAAATCTGGCCGGGAGTGCCGCACGAATCCTCTTTGGACAAGGCGATTCGCGAAGTTTTAAAGTAGGCCGCTTTTAAATGGCTAGGCAAATTCTTTCACACGGTGAACTCGGTTCTTAGTTCTCAGTTCCCAGTTTCAACTCCCAACTTCCAACTTCCAACTTCCAACTTCCGACTTCCAACCGGTCCCTGCCCTTCGATAAACTCAGGAACCGCCGGTTAGTGAGCCTGCTGAACTAGTCGAAGGGCACAGATCACTAACCGCTAACCACTAACTACTAACTTGTTTTCAGAGATTCTTCAACTACGGAATCGGAGATTCCAAGTTTCAGGGATGCAGCACCGCGGCAATCATGTCAGCGGCACGTCATTGCGAGCAAGGCCCCATGAGCCTTGGAAGCTCTGCTTCCTTTAGGCGAATTGTCCCTTCCAGGGATACTTCAACTACGGAATCGGAGATTCCTAGTTTCAGGGATGCGCAGCCGAAGCAATCTGTGCTGGCACCTCGTCATTGCGAGCCGCGATAGCGGCCCATGAGCCTTGGAAGCTCTGCTTCCCTTAGGCGAATTGTGCAAAGCCGTGGCAATCTTGTCAGCGGAAAAGGATTGCTTCTACACTTCGAGTATAACTCCACTAAGGTAACAAAGTTACCAAGTGTCGTATATCCACATAGAGTATAACTCCACTAAGTCAATAAATTGACAAGTGTCGTATAACCCCTGTAGGGCTCGCAATGACGATCGCTTCCAAATATGGCTGATTTTCTCCTTGACGGGAGCGCAATGACGGTCCCTTCCAGGGATACTTCAACTACGGAATCGAAGATTCCAAGTTTCAGGGAGCCTCGTAGGAGGCCGCCGTTTCTTCTATGAACTCTGACAACTGATAACTAACAACCAGCCTCGAATCCACATCCATTTTTTGAAGCTTGCCTGTAGGACTTTCTATATTTAACGGCAAATTTTACAACACGAGGCATTCGATGAGCTACCTATCCAAAGCGGAAGAAAATTTCCAGAAACTCTCTCAAAATCCATATCCCGGTCGCGGCATTGTGCTCGGCACGTCTGCGGACGGCAAAGCACTTGTTCAGGTCTATTGGATTATGGGACGCAGCGAAAACAGCCGCAATCGCGTCTTTGTGCAAGAGGATTCCGGCTTTGTCAAGACGAAGGCCTTTGACGAAAGCAAACTCACCGACCCCCATCTGATTATCTATTATCCGGCGCGTCATTTGCCGAATGCGCACATCATCACGAACGGCGATCAGACCGATACGATTTTTGACGGCATCCGTCTGGGGGGAACTTTTGAAAGCGCTCTTGCCACTCGCGAATACGAAGACGACACCCCGAATTTCACGCCGCGGATTTCGGGCATTACTTACCGGAATCCCAGCCCGTATGTGTATCAGCTTTCGATTCTCAAGTCCGAGGACAATTCTGCGGATGCGGGATGCGTTCGCGAAACCTTCAGCTATGAAAAGGCGATGCCCGGACTGGGACATTTCGTTTCCACTTATGTCACCAACGGCTCTCCGATTCCTTCTTTTGCGGGAGTGCCGCAGTGGATGCCCATTTTTGAAAATGCGGAAAAGACGCTCGACGCCTACTGGAACGCCTTGGACGCCGACAACAAGGTTTCGCTTCTCGTCAAGTGGATTGACCGGGAAACCTTTAACGCGAAGACGCTCCTGGTGAACAAGCTGGGATAAGTTTCGGAACGGCGGAATATGAAAAAAGACCTTGCTCTCGGGCAAGGCCTTTTCCGTTTCCAGAGGATTATTTCTTCAATGCGGAGAGAAATTCCCGGAGCCTTTCGTCCTTGGGGTTGTCGAAGATTTCCGCGGGAGTGCCGTCTTCCTTGACAACGCCGTCCGCAAAGAAGAGGACCCGGTTCGCGACTTCGCGGGCGAAGCCCATCTCGTGCGTGACCACGACCATCGTCATGCCGGATTGCGCGAGCGACTTCATCATCTTGAGAACTTCCCCGACCATTTCCGGATCGAGCGCGCTGGTCGGTTCGTCGAAGAGAATCGCTTCGGGATTCATGGCGAGCGCACGGGCAATGGCTATGCGTTGCTGCTGCCCGCCGGAGAGCTGCGCCGGGTAATGGTTTCCGCGGTCGGAAAGCCCGATGCGTTCGAGAAGTTCCTGCGCTTTCCTTTCCGCTTCGCCCTTGTCCATCTTGCCGAGCTTGACCGGGGCGAACATGATGTTTTTCTTGGCTGTCATGTTTTTGAACAGGTTGAACTGCTGGAAGACCATGCCGATGCGTTCGCGCACCAGATGGCTCGGGATGTCCTTGGCGAGGATGCTCTTGCCGTCGAGCAGGATGTCGCCTGAAGTGGGACGCTCGAGCAGGTTCAAGAGGCGCAGGAATGTCGATTTGCCGCAGCCGGAAGGACCGATGACGGCGACGACGTCGCCTTTGCAAATGTCGAGCGAAATGTCCCGAAGAATCTGCTTGTCCCTGTAGGACTTGCTCAGGTTCCGGATCTGGATCAGGGGTTCGCGGTTAGCGTTCATTCTTTTTCAACCTCCTTTCGAGCCGGGCGACGCAAGCCGAAAGGCCCGCAACGAGAATAAAGTAGATGGCGGCGACGGCGAGCAGCGGAAGCATCGCCTCGTAAGTCGTGCTGCGGATGATGTCTCCCGCGCGGGTCAGATCGGTGAGCCCGATGTAGCCGCAAATGGAGGTTTCCTTGATGAGGGAAATGAATTCGTTGGTGAGTGCCGGCAGGGAATTCTTGGCCGCCTGCGGATAGACGATCGAGAAGAGAATCGTGCGGAAGCGGAGCCCGAGACTTCTGCCCGCTTCGATTTGCCCGGGATCGACCCCCTTGATGCCGCCGCGGATGATCTCGGAAACGTATGCGCCCGAATTGATGCCGAACGCGATGACGGCGACGAGAATCTTGTTGATGTTCACCGAGGAAAAGACGATGTAGTAGATGATGAGCAGCTGGACCATCATCGGCGTGCCGCGGACGATGGCGACGTAGGCCTTTCCTAGCGCATTCAAAATTTTGAAGCTGCCGTTCATCTCGTTGTTCGCACGGATGACGGCGATGAAAAATCCCACGACAATGCCGAAAAGCGCCGCGAAGAGGGAAATGAGAAGCGTGTTGCCGAGCCCCTGGACGATATACTTCCAGCGGGAATCCTTGACAAAGTTCTTGTAAAAATGGTCCCCGATGCTTTCTGCCGAGACCGCTGCGGCATCGCCCCGGACGACGACCACGATTTTCGAATCGGCATACGGGTCGGTGAAGTTGATGGAGAGCTTCCTTTCCTCGGTGACGGTGAATCCGGAAAATCCGATGTCCGCTTTGCCCGAACTCACCGCGTTGATGATGGCGTCAAATTCGATGTCCTGGATTTCGAGAGTGCGACCGAGATAGTCTGCGATGTAGTTGCAGATTTCGATGTCGAACCCGACGATGCCTTCGCCCATGTGATATTCATACGGCGGAAACTGCGCATTGGTCGAGAGGACGAGTTTCGGACCGTCCTTGACTTTTTGGCTGTAGTGGAAGTTTCCCGCCTTGTTGATGTAGGTATTGAAAAGGGAGTCGTAGATGCCTTCGGATTTCAGTTTGCGGAGGGCCGCATTGACGCTGTCGAGCAGAGTTTCTTTCCCTTTGGCGACGACTCCCGCGTAGGTTTCCTCGACAAAGACCTCGTCGAGAATCCGGAGCGAAGGATTTTGCGCGACGAACGCTTTTGCCGGCTGGTCGTCGCTGAGGACCGCGTCGATTTTCCCCTGAAGAAGTGCCTGGATGGCATCGGCGAGCTTCGTGTAGCGTTCGACCTGGATCTTGGCCGTGTCGCCGCCAAAGTCGGAAGCGTAGATGTCCGCCGTGTTGCCTATCTGGACGCCGACTTTTTTGTTGCCCAAATCGCTGACGTGGAACACATGGTTTTCAAGGGGCTTGTCGCTTGCGCAGGCTGTCAAAGCAACTGCGATGGCGGCGAAAAGCGAAAATAGTTTTCGAATCATCGGGCGTGCCGTTGTTGAATGTGGATGCCCAAATATAGATGTTTTACCGCTTCCGTTTGTCCTTCGGAAAAAGATTTGCTATATTCCGAAAGTCATCTCGCACGGGGGTGCTCTGGTTTCGACAGGGTCGCTGAAGCGTGAGTTGCGTGCCGAGGGTCTGGCTGGCCTCGTAAAAAAGCCGGAAAACAATAAGTGCTAACGAAGAATACGCACTCGCTGCTTAATTGATAGCAACGCTGGAACTTGTCCCTTTCCCATGGGGATAAGAACTCCAGTCGCAATATGGGATAGGGCGGCGTCATGCTCTGGGGCGTCATCCGAAATTTTCAGAGCTGGTTCCGATTTGCGCCGGCCTTCTTGGGCGTGAAGAGGGACGAGAACTTAAATACGAAGGAAACGCACGTAGGAATGAACGGGGACGTGATTTTGGACAGGAGTTCGACTCTCCTCACCTCCACTTTGACAAAGCGGCAGTTCGTCATGAACTGCCGCTTTTTCTATCGGAGTTTTTCTTTTGCATTTGACTTGTGCGGTTGTAGCGCTTAACCGCAACTTGGAAAAAATTGAGGAAGCTAATAAGGTGTATATTTCCAACCAAGGAGCCACCTTATGGCAGAAGAAAATAAACTTGAAAAACAGAAACGTCGCCGCCTGAGTGCGGAGGAGAAAGTCAAAATCCTGAGCGAAATTCTCCTCAAGGGCAGAGGCTTATCTGAACTTGCGGACGAGTACAAGATACATCCGAACAAAATTCTCGAATGGAGGAAGGTACTTTTCGAATCCGCTACGGGGATTTTCGAGCAGAAACGCCCCGACATAACCGAAAAGGCGAAACAGCGTAAAATAGACG
>NZ_FUWU01000052.1 GCF_900167415.1 Fibrobacter intestinalis
GAGGAACATCCCGACCGTCGCCATCGTCTTCTACAACGGCAGGGAAAGCTGGAATCTGGAAAATAAAACGATGTTCCCGAACTATCCGAAATACTACCAGAACATCGGATTGCCGTTCAGGCTTGAACTCGTCGATATCGGAAACGCCCTCGATTCGGAGGAAATCGGGAAACTCTCCCCGAAAATCGCGCTCGCCCTCGTCGCGATGAAATACGTGTTCCACAGCGAGGCGATGCACGCGCACTTGCAAACGGCCATCCGAACGCTCAAGGAACTCCCCCGAGAAGAAGCGGAAAGCTTCATCACGGAAACATTTATATATTTGAAGGCATTGATCCCCTCGGAGGAAAAGGAGGAACTCAAAATGGACTTCATCAAGACATCCGAAGCCTACGGCTACGAGACCATCGCCGAAGCCGAAGAAAAGGCCCTCGCCGCAAAATACGAGGAAGGAAGAAGCGAAGGACGGGAGGAAGGCGTCGGAATCGGCATGGAAAGGGGACGGGAAGAGGGCATCGAAATCGGTGTTGAAAAAGGCAGGTATGCAGAACGGCGGGAAATGGCTAAAGCTCTTAAAAATAATGGAGCGTCTCTAGACCTCATCGCGAATGTTTCTGGCCTTTCCGAAGAAGAAATCCGAAATTTGTAACTCATATTTTTAAGACTTAAGCCTCGCTTTATGCGGGGCTTTTTTTGCAACACATCTCATTAGTGGAGCCGAACCCCCTCACGAATAGACAGAGAGTTTCCTTACGCAGACTTCTGGCAACCTCTAAAAATTCATTTTCAAAAAATCGCTTGTCTTAGAATTGCTAGTTGTCAGTTTTTCTTCCCGTTATTTCGAGGAGGGGGCAAAACGGCCATGCGGCAATTTTTTTCTGCAATAAAAATTGCTCCGCTACGCTTGGAATGATTGGTCTCTTTTCATTTCTGGCGTCCTTCGATAAACTCAGGGACCGGTTGTCGAACTATGGTTGGTGTGCTTCGACGAACTCAGCAACCGCCGGTCGAATCATGGTTGGCGCGCTCTCCCGGTTCCCTTTCCAGAGCGAAGAGACAAAACGGAAAGATGCCGTTTTTCCGAGATTTCAAAAAGGGGGACTTTTAATTCGCATTAAACGCTTGGAACGAATCCCTTTAAAATCGCAGCGATTGTCGCCCTGAACATTGCGAAACAAGACAGGTTTGCCGATAAAAATTGTTCCATCGTTTTTCGCAACAAGGCAAACATAAGGAATCATAAAGAAGCATAAGCAAGCACAACGGCCTCAGGTCTCGGATTACGAGCCGTCAGCATCCTCAATATCACGCTCTTCAAAGTAACGGATAAATTCGTTTCCATCGCCCCGTAAATTTTATTTTTCCGAAAATCCGTTTCCTACCGTAAATTTTTCTTGCAATCTTCCGTTCCTTTTGAAAATTCCGGGAGATATTTTAAATGGCGGATTGAATCCTCGTATGGAGGAAGCCCGAAAGAATGGAGTCAAACCTTTCGACGGGCGACGGATTCATTCCAGAGGAGTGCCGCCGCGCTCCTCTTTTTTGTTCCCAAGTATGCGGAACTGCCAATCATGCAGCGTCCATTCTTTCTCGCCAGAAGCTCCGGCATCCTTGATTTACCGTTATGAGCGCCGAAAGCGACTTTAGGGCCCTAAAATTTTAGGACGATGGTTCGAACAGACTGCGTATGCGAGTCGGCGGGTTGCACAAAAGCTCTCCTGATTTCCCAGCACGATCCGATTCAGAAATTCCCGAATCAAAAGCCTCCCCAAAAAATCAACATCGACTCTATTTTTGGCCAAAAAAACGTTCATTTCATCTATTTTGCTGGCAAAAATTCTTGACACTCTTGCATTTATTTTTATCTTTTTTGGCACTTCAAAAACTTATCTTATGATTTCATGTGCGAAAAACAAGCTAGGGCAAATCAAGACGACCGCAGTTCGGCGCGAACTGCGGGAACGGGAATTTTCACACCTGATTTTACGGGAGCTTTTAAGGCGGTTC
Source organism: Fibrobacter intestinalis (assembly GCF_900167415.1). Lineage (GTDB taxonomy): Bacteria > Fibrobacterota > Fibrobacteria > Fibrobacterales > Fibrobacteraceae > Hallerella > Hallerella intestinalis. The sequence continues at coordinate 2,008 of NZ_FUWU01000052.1, forward strand.
GCGGTTTTGCCGAAGATCCGGGAAGGAGGGGTCCCCGTCGTGGAAATTAACGGAAAAGAAGTCCGCGCATTGGCGAGAAACAAAAAGAATCCGAACTACGCCTCCGCCAAAAAGCAAGTCTTCATCATCGGCAGCAAGGGAATTCCGGCGGCCTACGGCGGGTTTGAAACTTTCGTCGAAAAACTGACCGAATTCCAAAAAAGCGAAAACATCCGTTATCACGTGGCGAGAATGGGAGAGGACGACTGCCGATACGAATACAACGAAGCAAAATGCTTCAACGTGAAAGTCCCCGACATCGGCCCGGCAAAAGCGATCCTGTATGACGTACTCGCACTAAAGCGCTGCATCGACTACTGCAACGCCCGGTCGGCCATAAAGAATCCGATTTTCTACGTACTCGCCTGCCGCATCGGGCCTTTTATCGGCCACTTCAAACGGCAAATCCAAAAACTCGGCGGGACGCTCTATATAAACCCCGACGGCCACGAATGGCTGCGGAGCAAATGGTGCGCTCCTGTGCGTTGGTATTGGAAATATTCCGAACGACTGATGGTGAAGCATGCGGACTTGCTGATTTGCGACAGCAAAAATATCGAAAAATACATCCAGAACGATTACGCCCGCTACAACCCCAGAACCACCTTTATCGCCTACGGTGCGGACATAAATCCATCGAAACTCGCCGACGACGATTCAAAATTTCAGGAATATCTGCAGGAGAAGCAGCTTTCCCCAAAGGAATACTACTTGGTTGTCGGACGCTTTGTCCCGGAAAACAATTTTGAGACGATGATCCGGGAATTCATGCGGAGCAAGACCGGCAAAAGCTTCGCCCTCGTCACCAACGTGAACGACGCATTCTTGAACGAACTCAAAAAGAAGACGGGCTTCCATAAAGATCCGAGAATTAAGTTCGTGGGCACCGTTTACGACCAGGAACTTTTGAAGAAAATCCGGGAACAGGCCTACGGATATTTTCACGGGCACGAAGTCGGCGGGACGAACCCTTCGCTCCTCGAGGCGCTGGCTAGCACAGATCTGAACCTGCTTCTGGATGTGGGATTCAACCAGGAAGTGGCTGGCAACGCGGCGCTGTATTGGAACAAGACCCCGGGCAATCTCGCCAAGGCGATTGAAACAGCGGATTCCCTAACCGAAAGCGAAATTAACTCCTTGGCTAACTCCAGCTCCGAACGCATTACAAAGGCGTATAGTTGGGATAAAATTGTCAGCGATTACGAACGGGTGTGGTTGAGGTAGGGTGAGATGAGAATTCTGCATTATTTCTTAGGCTTCCCTCCTTACCGAAGTGGCGGACTCACCAAATTCGCTTTCGATTTAATGCAAGGTCAGGTCGACAAAGGTCATGAAGTATCCGCTCTTTGGCCCGGACAAATAAACTTTTTTTTCAAAGGCGTTAAAATCCGGCAAAAAAAATCAATTAGAGGAATTTCTAATTATGAACTCGTAAATCCCTCGCCCGTCCCCTTGTTGGATGGAATAAGAGATGCACAGGCGTTTACAGTCCGAAAAGATTCGAATTTTTTTTTGAGTTTCTTACAAGAAATCAAGCCGCAAGTAATACATATCCACACCTTGATGGGACTTCCAAAAGAATTTCTAGAAGCGGCAAAGGAATTGGAAATTCGGACAGTTTTTACAAGTCATGACTATTTCGGACTTTGTCCAAGGGCGACTTTTTTTAGAGACAATAAATTTTGTGTCGAAGATAATCACTGCAAAAATTGCGTTTCTTGCAATGCACACGCGCTCTCTACAAAAAAAATAGTGCTGCTGCAATCGCCATTATATCGACTTTTAAAAGATTCCTGGCTCATAAAAAAATTGCGCACCTACCATAAAGCCGACATTTCACGAAAACAACAAGACAGCGCAAAAATAAAAATTCGACTGAATTCAAATAAACACGCTGACGATTACCTAAAATTGCGCTTGTACTATCTGCAAATGTTTTCACTTATTGACGTCTTTCATTTTAACTCGACATTGACTGAATCCATTTACAAGAAGTATCTTCGACCAAGAACCTCTAAAGTCATTTCAATTACGCATAAAAACATCAAGGATAACAGGCATTTAGCCTTAGATAAAAAAGCTTCTGCAAATTTACGATTAACATATCTTGGAGGGATTGTAAGTTATAAAGGCTTTTTTGTCTTAAAGCAGGCTCTCGATGAACTATGGGAAAGTGGGTTCAAAAATTTTGAGCTGCATTTATTTGGCCACATCCACAAACCAGCCCCTTACATGAAGTGTGAAGGTGAAAAATACAGTTACGGAGAACTGGAAAATATTTTTAAAAATACGGATGTTCTGATAGTACCAAGCCTTTGTCCTGAAACCTTTGGATTTACAGTCCTGGAAGCCTTAAGTTATGGAGTCCCGGTAATTGTAAGCGAAAATGTGGGTGCGAAGGATATTGTAAAAGACGCTGGTTTGATTGTAAAAGCGGATTCTGTTGATGAATTAAAGACTGCGATATTAACGATGTTAAAAAGTTTGAAAAAATTCCATCCTGAAAATTGTGAAATAAAAAGTTGGGACTCCTTTTTGCAGGAAATGGAAAATTTATACAGAATCTAAATATGAAAAACACACTCCTTAAATTTTTATTGAAATTGGCCGGGAAACCAAATTTGCAATTGAACAAGCAAATTGATTTTATGTATTTGTTGGGTGTCTGCCAAAAATATGGTTTTATGCTTTTACGAGGAAAATTTACAGCTCTAGGACATTCAAAAATTTCGAATTCAATTTTTGTTGGGAAAAATGTTTCTTTAATCTCCAAAAGAAATATGACATTGGGAAAAAGAGTAAAGTTACATGATAATGTTAAAATAGATGCTCTTTCTACAGAAGGAGTGAATCTTGGAAATGATGTGATTATAGGCAGAAACACCTGCATTGAATGTACAGGGAGTTTAGAATTTATCGGGAAAGGAGTAAAGATCGGCGACAGAACGTCTTTCGGAAATGATTGTTTTTTTGGTGCAGCAGGGGGAATCTCGATTGGCAAAGATGTTATAGCAGGACAATACATAAGATTTCATTCTGAAAATCACAACTATACGGATTTGAACAAATTAATTAGGACTCAAGGAGTAACACATAAGGGTATTAAAATCGGAGATAATTGCTGGATTGGCGCGGGCGCTGTATTCCTTGATGGGAGTGGCTGTGGAAATGGCTGCGTAATTGCCGCCAATACCGTAGTTACAAAATATTTTCCGGATAATTGTGTAATTGCAGGAGTCCCCAGCAAAATAATTAAACGAAGAGAATAAACATGAAACTTCTTTATTTAAGAAATGGTCCATACAAGCCTCAAATAAATCATTATAATATGCAAGAAATTGGTTTTTGCAAAGCATTTTCTGATTATGGTTGGGATTGTGATATTCTGTATTATTCTGACAGCAATAAAAACGAACTTTATTTTACAAATACAAGCACTCACACGAATATAAATATTTTTTGGCAAAAAGGCCTAAAATTTCTTCGAACAGGCATATATCCATTGATTTTAAAAAAGGATTTTCTTAATCAGTATGACTTAATTATCACGACAGAATATAGTCAAATAATGACATTGCTTGTTTCTTTTTTTCACAAAAAAGTTTTTCTTTACACTGGACCTTACTATAATTTATTCAAGATTCCTTTAGCGGTTTTTTTTTATGATCTGTTGTTTACCAGGCTTATAAATTCTAGAATAAATCATATTTTTTGCAAATCTCAGCTAGCGTTAGAGTATTTATCAAAAAAAGGTTATTCCAAACTTTCTGTACTAGGAGTAGGTTTCGACCCTTCAAAATACGAAGGAATAGAAATATCAGATTCAACAAAACTTATACAAAATTTTCTTATAGAAAATAAATGTCTACTGTTTGTCGGTTCATTAGATGATAGGAAAAATTTTCCATTCCTATTAAAAATATTTAACTCAATAAAAAAATTAGACTTGGGGAAAGAATTCAAATTAGTTTTAATCGGCAAAGGGAAAAATTCATATTTACAAAAAAAAATGCAAAACGTGCCGTTACATATAAAAAACGATATTTTACACATTAAACAAATCGAAAATAGCCAATTAAAATTTGTATATCCTTTTGCTAAATGCCTTTTATTGCCTTCTAAAAAAGAAATTTTCGGGATGGTTCTGCTTGAAGCAATGTTTTTTGGATGCGTTCCCATAACCACAAAAAATGGAGGAAGTACAACACTTATTGAAAATGGAGAGAATGGCTTTATTGTAGATTCTTTTGATGAAAAAGAATGGATAGAAATCATTAACAACATTCTAAACAACGAGCAACAACGTTCTTACCTATCTAAGCAAGCTAAAGTAACAATACAAAAAAAATTTTTTTGGAGTTCTTTGGCAAAAAAAGTGTTAATGGAATATGATAAAATTCAATAATTATTCTCCTTTAATATTTTCTATCCTAATCTGTTCTTATGGGATGTCAACAGCATCTATTGCATCCACGGAAAATTTTGTTTATAACGCATTTCTTGCAATCATTATAACCATCTACTTTTTTTTAAGACTCGCAAGAAATCAAATTTTTAACAAAAATATTTTAGTACTTCTTTTTCTTTCTCTTATCCCATTAATGATCACATCTCGAATGAATCTAGCATCGCTATTTTTAATGATAACTTTAGTTCTGTTAAAAAATAAAATATTTCATTCAAACGAACGTAGAACGTATTTACTAATTTCACTCTGTTTGTTGGTACTCGTGTTTTTTGCAAATCATTTCTTCGACTTTAACGCAGCCTATTCTAAAGAAATTTTTAATCCTCGTGAAGAAAAGTTCATATACCGGGAAGCATTAGGATTTACCCACCCTAACCAAGCCATGCTAAAAGCGTTAGGAATCTCTCTTATCATTTTGTTGGGTTGCACAAGAAGAAATGTTGTTCGTTATTCTGTGTTCACATTGATTTTTATTTTTATCCTTTATTACTTTACTGAATCTAGAACAGTCCCTTTTGTAATTCTTATCACGTCATGTTTTTTAGTTTTATTTAGAAAAAAACTGGACGAAGATGTTCCCATTTTTTTAAAAAAAATAGTTTCATTATATCCACTAATGTTTTTAGCATTAACTCTCATTTCTATGAATCTTTCACAAAATGTTTTTCTAAACCTTCTCTTTTCAGGAAGATTGGGGTTTTATCACACAGCATTCGCTTCTTATGGATTGACATTATTCGGTAATCCTGTCATAGAAAAAAGCAGCACCATCGTCGTGGATTCGTCCTATTTAAATACATTACTGTCCAAAGGAGTTCTGTTCTTTTTTTGCTACGCTTTAATTTACAAATGCGCAACAAATTTGACTATAATGACCTACAAAAAAGCGATTTTGACGACATCATTTTTCATGTGCGCATTTACAGAAACCATGTTCTTTAAATTTGACCTAATGTTTGCGCTGCTATTAATTCTTTTTTATGATAAAAGGTGTGAAAATTATGAAAAAAATTTTAATCTTTCCTGAACCTAAAATGATGAAAGGAAATTTTTATTTACTTCATCTATCTAAAATTTTAGCGAACAAATATCAAATTCTTGATTCTTCGAAGTCTTATTTCAAAAATTTGCTAATTTGCGATTTCATTCTTTTAAATTGGTTCGAATCAATAAAAAACCAGCCTTTACTTTTGATAAAAAGACTATTTTTTCTTTTTTTTGCCTTTTGCTCTAGGAAAAAAATAGTTTGGACTCTCCATAACAAAATTCCTCATGAAGGACGTTGTCTTTATTCTCAAATAGTAATTTTTTTATTGCTCAGATTTTCTTGGAAAATACACATCCTTTGCAAAGAATCTTACAAACTTTCATTTTTGAAAGGTTTTGAAACAAAATGTGTTCTGATTCCCCATGGAGATTATTTTGGAGATTTTAAATCCAATGGATTAAATCTTCATGACAAATATAAATTACACATTAATTCAAAAATAATTCTATTTACAGGAGCAATAAAGCCATATAAGAACATTGAATTGTTGATATCGGCCTTTAACAGTTCATCACTAGCAAAATATGGGTTTACATTATTAATTCGAGGAAACTGCCTGAACAATGAATATTCAAACAGAATAAAAAATCTTTCTGAAAAAAAAGAGTGTGTTATTTTTGATCCAACATTTATCCCAACCAATGAAATGTATGACTATCTAGATCAATCTATTTGTCTTGTTGCGCCATACAATAACAAATCAACGCTGAATTCCGGAACTTTATGGATGGCGCTTTCCTATAAAAAAACAATAATCATTCCGGAAATAGGCTCCATAAAAGATATCCCAGAATTTAACTCTATTCTTTATACATACACATATCAAACAGAAGACGAACATGAAAAACGTCTAAAAGAAGTTTTTATTCGGCTGAAAGAAGACATTTTTAAATCTGCGGATTGCTTATTGAAAAAAGGGGGGAGTGGATTCAAATATATGGAAAAAAATTCGTGGGAAAAACAAAAAGAAAATTGGATCAACTTATTTTCTTAGTACAAATTTTATGAAAGCATCGCTCACTATTACTTTTGCAAACAATGCTAATTATGGAGCTTTTTTACAGGCTTACTCCTTACAAAATTTAATAGGGAGGAAAAACGACATTGCAAATGAAAAGCCTTTACTAAAACATTTAGTTTCATATCAACGAAGAAAAAAATTTAAGTTATTGTGGCGAATTTTAGCAGGATATCGTTTATTCTTTAGAAAGACAGCTCTTCATGAAATTTACAGATTGAGAATAAAAGAACAATCAATTTTCCTTTGTAAAAATATAAATCAAAAATATTCCATTTTCATCGCCGGTTCCGACCAAATTTGGAATCCCAACTTCATCTCCGAACGAGAAGAGATTTACTTCCTCGACTTTGCCCCGCCCACCGCCAAACGCATTTCTTACGCGGCATCGCTAGGCATGAAGCAATGGCCAAAAGATTTCGAACAACGCGTTCTCCCCATGCTTCAAAAGTTCAACGCCATCAGCGTCCGGGAAGAATCTTCCGTTCCGTATCTCACTTCCCTCGGCCTGAAAAATGTGGTCTGTGTTTGTGATCCCACGATTCTCCATAATGGCGATTTTTACCGCAGGGAATTTCCCGGCGCGAAAATCCCGAAAGGTGAATACACTTTCGTCTATAAAATCCGCGAGCGGATTCCGGAAGCCGTCCAGCAGATTTTGCCCAAAAACACGGTAACCGTCGATTTGCAGAAAAAGCGGGCCATCGTTTCCGTGACCGATTGGCTCGGACTTATCGATAACGCGAAATTCGTGGTGACGGATTCCTTCCATTGTGCCGTCTTCTGCTTGCTATTTCACAAACCGTTCATCGTGCTTCCGAATAATTCCACGCAGCAAGGTATGAACGAACGTTTCGCCACACTTCTCGGCAAAACTGGTTTGGAATACAGGTGCGTTGGAACAAATGATTCCTCTGCAGAAATCTCCTCCAAACTCAACCAATCCGTGGATTGGGAGAAAATAGAATCTATATTACAAGAATGGCGGAACTATTCGGCGAATTGGCTGAAGAACGCGCTGGAATCCTAATTAAGAACGTATGATTGTGAATTCAAACAAATCCCAACTTAAACTCGGCGCGCTACTCTCCTACGCATCGCTTGCGCTGAACAATCTCGTGGGACTTTTATATACGCCGTTCATGCTCCGCATAATGGGCAAGTCGGAATACGGGCTCTATTCCATCGTCGCTTCCGTCATCGCCTACCTGACGATTCTGGATTTGGGATTCGGCAACGCCTTCGTCCGCTATACGGCAAAGTACCGCGCAGAAAACAAGCAGGAAGAACAATACAAAATGTTCGGCACATTCTTTCTGCTGTATTGCGGCATCGGCCTTGTCGCTCTTTGCATCGGAGGAGTCCTCTATGGGAATGCCTCCCACATATTCGGATCCGCCATGACCGCCGTGGAACTATCCCGCGTCAAGGTGATGCTTCTCCTGATGACATTCAACCTCGCCGTCACATTCCCGTTTAGTTTATTCGGATCCATTATTGTCGCTTACGAACGTTTCGTTTTCCAGAAAGTCATAGCGATTTTGCGCATCCTCTTGAACACGGCAACGATGATCGTCCTGCTGAATTTCGGTTACAAGGCAATTGCAATGGTCGTCGTGACAACCGTTTTCAACCTGCTGACATTGGGATCGAATTTCTGGTACTGCAAGAGTCTCCTGAAAATAAAACTGAAGTTCGGGCGTTTCGAGTGGGGATTTCTGAAGGAAGTTTCGATTTATTCGTTCTGGATTTTCCTGAACGCCATCATGGATAGAATCTATTGGAGCACGGGGCAATTTGTACTGGGGGCATTTGCCGGTCCCGCGGTCGTCGCGGTCTTTGCGGTGGCGATTCAATTGGAACACATGTATATGTCCTTTTCCACGGCAATCAGCGGCCTTTTTCTGCCGAAAGTCACGGCGATGGTCGTCAAGAATGAAGATTCCCGGGCGATTTCCAATTTATTCGTCAAAATCGGGCGTGTGCAATATTGCGTGATGCTTCTCGTGCTTTCCGGATTTTTCCTGTTCGGTAGGCAATTCATTTCGCTGTGGGCAGGTTCCGGCTACGAGGACGCCTATACAATCGCTATGCTTTTCTTTGTGCCGCTGACCGTTCCGCTGATCCAGAATTTGGGAATCACCATTCTCCAGGCGCGCAACCAGATGAAATTCCGCAGCCTGCTCTATCTCGGAATTTCCATTCTGAGCCTAGCCGCACAAATTCCGCTGGCGAAATATTACGGCGGTATCGGGTGCGCAGTGGCGATTTCCTGCGCACTGATTCTCGGACAAATCATCGTGATGAACATTTATTACCAGGTCAAGCAGGGAATCGATATTTTGCATTTCTGGAAAGAGATTTTGAAAATGTCCATAGCCCCCGGCGCACTGGCAGTCGCTTGCTATTTTGTTTTGCAAAATATTCCGCTGGATTCCGTGTTGAAACTGGCAATAGGAATTGTCGTTTATTTGGCAGTGTATTTGCCGCTTTTCTATATTTTTTCGATGAACAATTACGAACGCGAGCTGATTGTCGGCCCCATAAAAAATATTATCAGGAGATCTTTCAAATGAACCCGACCCGTATTTTCGAATCCTTGCTGACGCCTGTAAAAAAATTTCCCACATCGTTTTTCTTTCTATCGTTTATTTTGTGGCTTCCGGAAATTTTTGCCGTCGACACAATCCATTTGTTGAAAAATATCGTGCGGGGGGGGGGGGGGCAACTATTTCTACTGTACGGCATGGCTATACCTGTTTTGCCTTCTTGCCTACGGCCTTGGCCGGAAAAATGAAAAACTAGGCAGTTTCTTTATCGCCGTTCTTCACATCCTCTGCTATTTCATCTTTTTTACGGAATGCTTTTTATTCGCCTTTTTTGACTCCCATATCAACGCCAATATTCTGCAAGTCATAGAAGAAACCAATCGGCGAGAATCCTCCGAATTTTTGCAGACCTATTTGCTTACCGCCAAATTTTTCGGCATCTGCCTATTCACCTTCACCTTGGCGGGATTGGAGTTCGCCCTACACCAAGTCTTTAAGAAACGGATTTTTAAATTTTCGAAAAAACTGGACAGGATTTTGGCAGTCTGTCTTCTTATCAGTTTTGCAATCTTGGTCTACAACAGCTCATTTTTTTCGCTCGAATTTAGGGAGGATTGGAAAAAGGTCGAAAAAAAATTTATCACGCTAAAACACACAACTATTTTCAACTGGTACGAGTCCTTTTCCCAATACCTTCAAGAAAGAAATTCATTTCTATTGTCGGCCAAAGTAAACGAAAACATTCACGCCAGTGCCGTGTCCAGTCATCCCCAAAATATAATCGTCATCATCGGGGAATCTTTTATCAAGCATCATTCCAGTTTATACGGCTACCATCTAGAAACCAACCCCAAACTAGCGTCCCTTGAAAACCTTTATGTTTTTGACAATGTAATATCCCCGATCAACGCCACTTCGGACGCGTTCAAAAATTTCCTCTCGCTGTCCAGCATAGATGAGCAAAAAGAATGGTACGATTCGCCACTTTTCCCAGCCGTCTTCAAGGCCGCCGGCTATAATGTGATTTTTTTCAGCAACCAGTTTGTAAAAGCCGCCCAAATGTCCACCCACGACGCTTCTTGCGGATTTTTCAATCATCCGTCTTTATCGCTCAATCTTTTCAATCATAGGAATTCAGAGAAATACGAATTTGATGAAAATCTGCTGGATTTTTACAAATCGGTCAGAAATGAAATCGAATCCGATTCTCTCAACTTGATTCTATTGCATTTGTATGGCCAACATGTGAGATATTCAGGCCGGTTTCCGAAAGAGAGGGAGCATTTTAAGATTGCGGATTATGCAAACCGTACGGAACTCTCCGAATCCGAAAAGCAAGAGGTCGCCGACTACGACAACGCCACATTATACAATGACTCCATCGTCTATGAAATCATCACGATGTACGATTCAACAAATGCAGTCGTCGTCTATTTTTCGGATCACGGCGACGAAGTGAACGATTACAGGCCGCACATAGGCCGCTCTCGAAATCTGGATGTTATCGGCGCTCCAGGTTTGCATTGCCAATTGGACATTCCCTTTTTAATTCACATTTCTCCTTCCTATAAGCATCTCCATCCCGGTGCTGCCGAACGGATAAACGCAGCAGTTCACAAGCCTTTCATTATAGACGATCTGCCTCATGTTTTAATGGATTTAGCGAAAATAAATTATGATTTATATCAACCTCAACGCAGTCTGGTCAATTCGATGTTTAACGAAAACCGTAAAAGAATCGTTCGTCCGCTGGCGTCTCAACAAATTGACTATGATTCCGTCTGTACAAAATACGGCAAGTGGAAAATGGGATATGAACGAAAATAAAACACCTGCAATAATTAGTTCCACTCGCTGCCCGCTGACAACTTATAGCGTCATTTTCACTATAATTGCAACCCCTCCCATTTTATTATATTACAATTATGGCTTTGAAAAGATTCCCCATCGGTGTGCAGGACTTCGCACAAATATGCGAAAACAGCTACTTCTATGTGGACAAGACGGATCTTGTCTATAAGTTAACCCATACAAGTCAATATTATTTTCTCTCCCGTCCGCGCCGATTCGGCAAGTCGCTCCTGGTGAGCACGTTGCAGTGCTACTTCGAAGGCCGCAAGGAACTTTTTGCAGGACTCGCCATGGAGCGTCTGGAAACCGAATGGAAAAAGCACCCGGTTTTCAAGCTGAGTTTCGCCGGGAACAAGTTCACGAGCCTCAAAGCCCTGCAGTTTACGCTGAACTCCATGCTCGCCGAATTCGAGAGAACTTACGGAGTCCAGAACAGAAACGAGTTCGAATGGGGGCCGCGACTTGGAGAAATTCTCAAGGCGGCCTATGAATCCACCGGCATGCAGCCCGTGGTCCTAGTGGACGAATACGACGCGCCGCTCCTGGACTCCATGGAAAATCCGGAGCTCCAGCTCACGCTCAAGAACGAGATGCGGAAACTCTTCAGCCCCCTCAAGGACCTGGGCGGCATTCTCCGCTTCGTCTTCCTTACGGGCATCAGCAAGTTCAGCCAGCTGTCGATTTTTAGCGAGCTCAACAACCTGAAAGTCATCACCATGAACGATGAGTACGCGGCCATCTGCGGCATCACCAAGAAAGAGGTATTCACGCAGCTTGTCCCCGAAATCCAGGCCCTGGCCGACAAAAACAGCATGACTTACGACGACGCCTGCGAAGCCCTGAAGCAAAAATACGACGGCTACCATTTTTCAGAAAATTCACCGGACGTATTCAATCCCTTCAGCCTCATCAACTCCCTTAGCGACGGAAAGCTTGCCAACTACTGGTTCGCCACCGGCACGCCCACGATTTTGACCAAACTCATGAGCCGATACAAGGTGGACCCGCAGCCCTTCGACGACGGATTCGACGCCACGCTCGACATGTTCGACGCGCCCACCGAAACGGCCACGAACCCAATTCCCATGCTGTACCAGAGCGGCTACCTGACGATCAAGAAGTTCAAGCGAGGTGAGCGCTATGTCCTCGGATTCCCCAATGACGAAGTGCGGCTGGGATTTCTGAAAGCGCTGATGCCTTACTACGCCAAGGACGACGTGGTGCAAAACGACACGTTCCTGATGAAACTAGCCGACACCCTGGAAGAAGGAAAAATTGACGATGCCATGGGCCAGATAAAAGCCTTCATCAGCAGCATTCCTTACAACACGACGAAACAGAACGAGAATTACTATCGCGCCCTGTTCTTCCTGATTTTCAAACTCTGTACTCCCTATGTGGTGCGCACCGAGGAATGCAGTGCGGCGGGCCGTGCGGATGCCGTGGTGGAAACAGCCGACAGCGTTTATGTCTTCGAATTCAAATTGGACGGTAACGGAACCGCAGAAGACGCCCTCGCGCAAATCGATTCCAAAGGCTACCTGATCCCTTATACGGCAACCCTTGCCACAGATGGCAACCCGAAGAAGCTATACAAAATCGGGGCCAGCTTCGATGCAGAAAAACGCACCGTGGGCCAGTGGATTATCCGGGAAGAGCAATAAAAACAAGGGAAAACTCCATGCAAATAGAAAGTCTTAAATCCTGTTCCGGCTGCGCCGCATGCGCCAATGCCTGCCCGAAATCCGCCATTTCAATGGTTCCGAACTCCGAAGGTTTTCTTTACCCGAAAATCCATTCGGATATTTGCATCCAGTGCGGGCTTTGCGACAAGACGTGTCCTGTGCTGCACGCAAAATCCGGCGACGAATCCATCCAATCCGCCGAAGAAAATTTTACCGTCCGCGCTTCCTTTGCTGCTCAAGCCATCGACGAAAACATCCGCCTGAAAAGTTCCTCGGGAGGCATCTTCACGTGCTTGGCAGAAAAAATCATTGCCGAAGGCGGTGTTATTTTTGGCGCGGCATTCGACAGCGATTTAAAACTTTCACACCGTTCAGTCGAGACCTCCGAGAGTCTGGAAGCCCTTCGCGGTTCCAAGTATTTGCAAAGCGAAATCGGGAATTCCTACCAGGATGTTCGTCGCTTTTTAAAGGAAGGCAAAAAAGTTCTTTTTTCGGGAACACCATGCCAAGTGGGCGGCTTAAAAGCTTTTCTAAAAAAGGATTTCGAAAATCTATTCACCGTAGATGTGGTTTGTCACGGAGTTCCCTCCCCTGCCCTATTCGAAAAATACGTTCAGGAACATTCTCACGGGGCGCAAGGCCGCCCCGTGAAAACAGCTTTCAGACGGAAGGATGACGGCTGGAAGCTGTTTTCGCTTTCATTTGCGTACGCAAACGAAAGCGAATACAGGCAAACCTTGGACAAAGACAAATATATGCAGCTCTTTTTAAAAGATCACGGTTTGCGTGAAGGCTGTTACCAGTGCAAATTTCGCGGAGACAACCATGTTGCAGACATTACCCTCGCCGATTTCTGGGGAATCGGGAACATCCTTCCCGAAATGGACGACGACAAGGGAACTTCGCTGGTCATCGTGCAAACGGAAAAGGGCGCGAAGTTTTTCGATTCCTGCAAAGATTCTTTCTTATCCGCTCCCGTCAATATGCGGGAAGCGGTGAAATACAATCCCTCCTATTTCACTTGCAAAAAGCGAAGTCCGTTGCGCAACAAGTTCTATGAAGATTTTGAAAATTCCTCCATCGATTTTCTTTTCCGCCGTTTCGGGAAAAGCTCTTTGAAGCAACGAACAAAACGCTTTGTCAAGCGTGGGGTAAAAAAGGCGCTCCAAACGTTTCTTGGGAAAAAGGGATTGGAGCAACTGAAAAAGAAAATGCGGGGATAGCGGATTTCAATAGCCAGAAACCAGAATAAAAAATATCTTCAGAAATCCATATTTTATCCGACAAAGGCCGCCGCTTCTCCCAACAATCAACGGACCTCTGTCCACTTCCCCACTTCCAGCATCGAATTTTCAGCCTACTTCACGACAATTTCCGGCGATGTCGCGTCCAAAAGATAATTCCACTCTTCGCGAATCCGCTCGTATTCCGAAGGATCCGCATAAATCGCAAAAGTCATCCACTTGTAGCCACCATCCGTTTTTTCAAAATTCACATACTCCGTTTTCCGGGAAAAGCGCGGAGCTTCCGAAACTTCCAGAGAGCCGTCGGCAGAAACATCCAAAGTGCTTTCAAATTCCGTTTCATGCGGCATCCGAATCGGCAGATAGCGGGTGCGAACCTTCGGCAGGTGCATAATAGAACGCTCCCAGACATTCGGGTAACGCCCACGAACGCCGTCCGAACTTTTTCCAAAATAATTTTTCGAAGCAAAGGTGATGACGAGTTTCAACGGATTGTTGAAATCCGCCACGTTTTCCGCTCGCACTCGTGAAATCGAAACGTCGGGAATCCGCTGGGCAATCAAATCCTGAATCAGGACTTCCATCTCTTTGGCGTCCTTCCCGTAAAGCTGATTGCGGAGCACGCTGGCGAATTTTCCCGTCATGCAAAGGGAGTCCCGAAATTCTGCCGATCCGTCCGCGGAAATGTGCAAGCGATGCCCCAAAAACACCTGGTGTTCCTTCTCGTTTTCCAGAACCGGCGTCACGGCGACATAACTGGATTCGGCATCGATGACCAGCGCCACTTTTCCTTCCATGTCCAGCGGTATCGGGCGATCGTTGCCTCCTTTGTCCGAAGGATCCACCCACATTTCTGGATGCTTGTCCCCTTTGGGAATATACAGCATCATGTGATTGAATTGCTGAATCGAAGGCAGCGTTTCAAACCCCGCTTCCGAGAGATGAATCGCCACGAGTTTGCTCGGCACTCCTATCGCCGCAAGCATTTCTTTCAAAAGCAGGCTCTGGTCTTTGCAATCGCCGCGCCGTTCCCGCAAGGTCGTTTCCGCCAGTTGGGGAATCAGGGAATGCCCACCAAAGCGCACGTCCCGGTAGCGGATATTTTCACGGACATAACGGACTTCGGCAAGTATCGCCTCTTCGCCCAGCCGACTTCCTTTCACTTCAAAAGCCTTTTCCCGCACGGGAATCGAATTTTTGAACTGGTGCCGAATCAGGTTTTCATATTCCCGCCCGACATCTTGCCAAGTGCGCTTTCCCGTCAATTCAAATCCCGCGCCGTAATCCCGATACACAGGCATATAAGGTTCATGCCGCTTCACCACAGGATCGTCGATAGTCCATTCTTCACCATCCGCATCGTAACGGGTAGAAAGCGGGCCGTATTCTTCGGTCACAAAGCGAGCCGTGTCCGCATAAATTTTAAAGGACGTTTTTTGAACGGGAACCTCTTCGCTGGCTTCAAAGCTCACAAAGGGAATCACGCCGTAATTGGCGACGCTCGTCCGCGAGACCTGCACAAAAATAAAATCGCCTGGCGAAAGTTTTTCCAGCGGGAAGTGCGCTGTCTGCATTTCGTTGCTCTGCCCCAATTCCGTCGCATAAGTAATGTAAGCGCCGGAGAGCGGAATTTTCGCTTTCCATTTCATTGAGGAATCGTAGATTTCCAGAGCGTTCACATAGATGCGGTCAAAGCCGGGAAGGAAATCGAATGCGAGTTCGGAATAAATGCCGACCCCGCGCGTATCCAAAATTTCAATCAGCTGCTGCCGTGTCCGCACCCAAGCTTTGTCCTTGTCCGCCCGGAGCGCTTCGCGGGAATAGTGCACGACCGCCGGGAAGCCGTCCGCCTTTGCCTTTTCTGCGTAATCCTTGTTCACCAGTGCGGCCAACGCCATCGGGCGCATTTCCACCGGATCGATTTTCTTTTGCAAAATCCGATTGTCGGCTTTCCCCAAAAACGCCTTGGACGCCGAGAGGAAACTCCGGACGCTTTCGTCGTCCGGGCGCATGACCTGCGCATGGGAAAGCGATTTCTCGGCCTGCGCGTAATTGCGGGAATAGAACTGCACCTTTCCACGCAACGCCCACACCCGGTAATCCGAAGCACCCAACGGAAGAACTTCTTCGCTGACCGCCAACGCTTCGGAATAACGTCCCAAGAAAACCAGCGCATCCATCAACGTCAGCCCCAAATCGACGCTCATGCCAAATTTTTTCTTGGTCGTGTAAAGGATTTCGACCGCTTCGGCATACAGATCCATGCCCATATAGGTTTTCGCTAGATAGACTCCCAGTCTTGAAGAAGGCTGCTTGTCGTAAAGATTCTGCACGACCGAGAGCGACTGCGTACGCTGTCCAAGCCCCCACAAGGCATCGGAAAGGTTGATGACGTATTCCGGATTGTTCGGCGTGTAGCGCAGCGCCATTTCCGCATAACGTCTGGCTTCCCCGTAATCCATCATCGCTTCGTACATTTCGCCCAGAATGGAGAGCAGCCGTCCATTTTGGCGGACCAATTCCATTTCGCTCAAAAAATGATTGACTCCGGGCGCATACAGTTCCTTCATCTGATAGACAAAGCCGCAGTTCAACAGATAGAGCGGTTCGGACGGATCCATCTTGTTCGCTTTTTCAAAATACGAAAGCGCGACTAGCGGCTGGTTTTCGGCAAGGCGCAAGAGTCCCACCTGATTGACCACCGCCGCCTGGAATTGCAGACTTTTTTCGTCCGAAAGCTCTTGCGGTTTTTCGCCCAGAACGATGCCATCTATCGCCCTGTTGAGCGCCGCCGCATATTTCTTGTAGAGCACGCCCTGCGCCCAGCCCGCTACCAAAATCCCCCGCCCGTTATCCCAGAAATATCTGCCGACATATTGAAAATCGTAGCCGCCGATGACCCGCGTACAAGTAAAATTCAGCGTAAACTTTTCCGCATTGCCGCCACGGACACGAGTCCTTTCCAGATTCGGGTCGTTCGGATCGAGCCCCAAGCGAATCAGCAGCACTTTTTCCAGATCCTGCGCGCTGATTTCATCGGGAGAGACGACCGTACCATACACAAAGAAGGCGGTTTCTTCCGTCCAGTTCGCCAGAACCAAATCCGGATCGCCGTTCTGGGCCGCCACTCCCGACCAGTTGTGCCACAGCGTATCGTTCACATGGAAGCGGTAGCCGAGCGATTTCGACTCGTAATCCGTCACCCTTTCCTTTGAAATCTCCTGTTCCGCCGTCGCCCGTTTTAAAGATTCGGCAATACGAAATTCCGCAAAGAAATTTTGCCATTCCTTTTTCAGGCCTTCCCGGCCAAGAGCGCTGTCCGCCGAAGAAAGCACCAAGAAAAACACGCGGTTTCCCGAGGCGAGCACAAACCCGTCGGCAGCCAAAGCCGATTCGGACGACCTTCCCGCGGTTTCAAAAAAAGCGCCTGTCATCGAAAGCTCTTCCTGCGGACGCACTTCGGCATAATCCGTCTTTTTATACGAAAGGCTGCGCCCCTGCATTTCCGCACGCGCCCTGTCCATCACATTCGGGGCTTCCCCCGCACCTAAAAGGATCTGCTGTATTTCTGCCCGAAGGCCCGCCTTTTCGTTGAAAAATTCCAAAGGAACCGACGCGTCCGTCGGATCGCTCACCAGTTCCCAATCTTCGGACGGCAGACGAAAGGAAAAGTCCGGCCTTGCAAAATCCATGATGCGATTTTCGACCGTCTTTTCAAATGTCGCGCCGCTCTGGGAAATTTTGCCCTTTCCCGAAACGGGCTTGGCCAAAGTCGATTTTCCGGACTCCGGAGTTTCCTCTCGAGGAATTTTTTGAACAGGGATGTCCGGGCGGCTTGCGCACGCAGACAAGGAAAGAACCCAAAAAAAGAGAACAACGGCCAACGCCGGCTTGATATTACGCATCATCCTGCCCTGTAAGGTATAAAAAAGCGAGTTATCCACCTCGCGACAAAAGCAAATTTTAGTAAATTTCCACCAGCTAAAGTCTCTCGGCTTTGAGAGATGGCAGATGAACAATAAACAAAGGATCCTAAAATGGCTCTTAAACTCGGTATCAATGGTTTCGGTCGTATCGGCCGTATGGTGTTCCGCGCTGCTGTGGAAAACTTCGCAAATGACATTCAGGTTGTCGGTATCAACGACCTTCTCGACCCGGATTATCTCGCTTACATGCTGAAGTACGATTCCGTTCATGGCCAGTTCAAGCACGACATCAAGGTCGATGGCAACTATATGATCGTCGATGGCAACAAGATTCAGATTTTCGCCGAAAAAGACCCCTCCAACATCACTTGGGGCGCTCTGGGCGTTGACGTTGTCGTCGAATCCACCGGCTTCTTCCTCACCGAAGAACTCGCTTCCGCTCACCTCAAGGCTGGTGCCAAGAAGGTCATCATGTCCGCTCCGTCCAAGGACGCGACTCCGATGTTCGTCTATGGCGTAAACCACCAGACCTACGCTGGCCAGAAGATCATCTCCAACGCTTCTTGCACCACCAACTGCCTCGCCCCGATTTCCAAGGTTCTGAACGACACCTTCGGCATCAAGCGCGGCCTGATGACCACCGTCCATGCTGCAACCGCTACCCAGAAGACCGTTGACGGTCCGTCCAAGAAGGACTGGCGCGGTGGCCGTGGCATCCTCGAAAACATCATCCCGTCCTCCACGGGTGCTGCAAAGGCTGTCGGCAAGGTTCTCCCGATGCTCAACGGCAAGCTCACCGGTATGTCCCTCCGCGTTCCTACCTCTGACGTTTCCTTCGTTGACCTCACCGCCGAACTCGAAAAGCCGGCTACTTACGAAGCTATCTGCGAAGCGATGAAGAAGGCTTCCGAAGGCGAACTCAAGGGCATCCTCGGTTACACCGACGAAGCTGTCGTCTCTACCGACTTCCGCAACGACGCTCACACTTCCATCTTCGACGTCAAGGCTGGCATCCAGCTCGACCCGACCTTCGTGAAGGTTTGCGCCTGGTACGACAACGAATGGGGCTACAGCAACAAGGTTTGCGAAATGGCCCGCGTGATCACCAAGTAATTAGCAACGCTAAATTCTTGAAAGAGACTCCGTGCAAACGGGGTCTTTTTTTGTACGGAAATAACGTAAAACTAAGTCCGCTTCTTTTTGAGGGAAACCAAAACGACGGAAGAAAGAATCAGAACGATTCCCACGAGAAGTCGCCACGAGAACTTTTCCCCAAAGACGAACACGCCGATGCACACGGCAGTCAAGGGTTCCAAAGCGCCCAGAATCGCCGTCGGCGTTGAACCGATGATTTTAAGCGACTTCACCGTCAAAACCAGGGACAGGAAAGTCGGCACGAATCCCAAAACCGCCGCCCAAAAAACGCCCATTCCATCGGGAAGCGGCTGCAAGGAATTTCCCGGCAAAAGCATCGAAAAAAGAAAGATAAATACGGCGCAACAGGAAAGCACATACAAATTCAGTTTCAAAGCACCTGTCGGCTTGGGCATCCGGGCGGCAACGATAATCGACACGGCATAAGAAATCGATGACAAAAGAACCAGAAGAATTCCCTTTACACTTAAAAAACCGCCGTCGCCGCGCGTCAAGAAGACGACTCCTGCAAAGGAAAGCGTAATAGCAAATCCGGTTTTTGCCGTCAATTTTTCACGAAAGAAAAAGTGCATCAAAATCGCGACCAGAATCGGATATACAAACAAAAGCGTCGAAGCGGTCCCTGCATCCATATACAAAAAAGAAGAAAACAGTGAAAAAGAGGATACCGCAAATAAAAATCCCAAGAATACTGCCGGCAAGATATTTTCCCGCGGAAAGCGCAAAGATTTTCGCATAACGCCCAACGCCAGCAGCACAAACAAAACGGCAAAAGCAAAACGGTAAAAAAGTACGGCAACGGGCGAAAGCCCCGCGGCATACAAATGGAGGGCTCCCAACGGATTCGTCCCATAACAAATCGCAGCCAATGCGCCATAAGCGACACCAAGATGATCTCTTTTCATTTCGCCGCCAAAAATAGCTAATCCGTTCCCTTTTAATAAAGCTACCGATAAAATTCCCTAGACGAATTTTTGAATGGGATTTATATACAAAACTCCACCCGATTTGCTTGGTTGGGGGTTAGCGACTAGTGATCAGTGATTAGTTGGTAGTTGGAACTGATAACTGAGTTTCCCCTTCTCGCTATGGCGCAATATCCAATTCCACCCCACAAAACCAAAACTTCCTACCACAAAGCGTGGCGGGGGATAGGGTGAAGGGAAAAGGGGCTGCCCATGAGTCTTAAGAGTTTTACTCTTTTAGACGAATTGTCCCTGGAAGGGAGCCTTTGCAAAAGCGTGCAAGGCGAATGTTGCGCCGCAAGCTTGCTTGCAGGCATTATCTTCGAGGAGACTAGTAGTATTCGTCATTGCGTACCCACCAAGGAGAAAATCAGTCATATTTGAAAGCGACCGTCATTGCGAAACCCGGAGGGGTGAAGCAATCCTTTCCCGCTGACAAGATTGCCACGTCGCTACGCTCCTCGCAACGACGA
>NZ_FUWU01000028.1 GCF_900167415.1 Fibrobacter intestinalis
CCTTGTCGGCCAGGGTTTTCTCGAGAACGTCTATTTTACGCTGTTTCGCCTTTTCGGTTATGTCGGGGCGTTTCTGCTCGAAAATCCCCGTAGCGGATTCGAAAAGTACCTTCCTCCATTCGAGAATTTTGTTCGGATGTATCTTGTACTCGTCCGCAAGTTCAGATAAGCCTCTGCCCTTGAGGAGAATTTCGCTCAGGATTTTGACTTTCTCCTCCGCACTCAGGCGGCGACGTTTCTGTTTTTCAAGTTTATTTTCTTCTGCCATAAGGTGGCTCCTTGGTTGGAAATATACACCTTATTAGCTTCCTCAATTTTTTCCAAGTTGCGGTTAAGCGCTACATTCCTACAACTTTTTCAACAACTTGCAACAGGGCTTTGCGAATTTTCGGCTTCCATCGTTGAACATTCTACAAAAAATGGAACCCGCCTTAAAAACAGATCGAGTGGCTATCGCGTTAAAGGATTCCTTGGGAACATTTTTCGGAAATTTTGAAATTTCTTGATTTACCGTTCAAAAATTAAAGTAATTTTACAAATAACTCTAAAAGGTTCTAAAATAAGGTTCTCTATGGATATTCAAAACATGACGACGATGACTCAAGACCAAATGAACTCCCTATGGAATTTCAACTGTCACGACCCCTTTTCCATTTTGGGAATTCACGCTCTGGAAACGGACCGCGGTCTTAAAACGGTAATCCGCGTGTACCTGCCCGGAGCCGCAGCCATCCGCGGCGAATCCGTAGAATCCGAAATTCTCTATGGTGCTGTGAATGCCGAAGAACCCGTAGTCGAAGTCAAGGCAAGCAAAAAAAGCACAAGCAAAAAGAACGCCAAAGCGGCGCCTAAAGCGACCAAAACCAAAACGGCCAAAACCAGCAAAGCAAAATCGCCGCGCGCTTCAAAAACCAAAACCGCGCAGGACGACGCCAAAAAACTCGTTTTCGACTTTTTGAAAATCGGCGATTCGGGATTTTTCGAAGCCGTTCTCGATATGGAATTTCAGCCGTTCTTTTACAGGCTGCATATCACCCTCGATAACGGCATCCAGTATTCCGTCATCGACCCTTACGCCTTCCTTCCCGTCCTGACCGATTTCGATTGCCACCTGATCAAAAACGGAACCCATTACGAACTGTATAAAAAACTCGGAGCGAACATCGTCCGTCATCAGGGATTTAGCGGTGTCCAGTTTGCCGTTTGGGCCCCGAATGCCAAAAGCGTTTCCGTCGTCGGCAATTTCAACAGCTGGGACGGTCGGCGCCACCCGATGCGCATGATTGGGGATTCCGGCGTTTGGGAAATTTTTATTCCGGAACTCGGCGAGAACGAACTTTACCGTTTTGAAATCCACGCCCAGGACGGTCGCCTTTTGACAAAGTCCGACCCGTTCGCCAAATGGAGCGAAATGCGACCTGCGACGGCAAGCGTGACAACGCACCTCGACGGTTACAAGTGGGACGACAAGCTCTACATGGACACGCATTATGCGACCCGCGTTTTTGGCAGCCCCATGAACATCTACGAAGTGCACGCCGGTTCCTGGCAGCGCGACCCGTCCAATCCGGACCGGTTCCTTTCGTGGAACGAACTCGCCGACAGGCTGATCCCCTACCTGAAGGAAATGGGATATACGCACGTCGAATTTTTGCCCATTATGGAACATCCGCTCGACGAATCCTGGGGTTATCAGGTGACGGGCTACTACTCGCCGACCAGCCGTTTCGGCTCTCCAGATGAATTCCGTCGCTTTGTGGACATTTGCCACCAGAACGAAATCGGCGTGATTCTGGACTGGGTTCCCGCCCACTTCCCCAAAGATTCCTATGCGCTCGGGCGTTTTGACGGCACAGCCTGTTACGAGCATGCCGACCCGCGCCAAGGCGAACATCCGGACTGGGGAACGTATATTTTCAACCTGGGCCGCAAGGAAGTATCCAACTTTTTAATTGCCAACGCCATGTATTGGCTGCGCGAATTCCACTGCGACGGTTTGCGCGTCGATGCGGTCGCGAGCATGCTCTACCTGGACTACGGCAAAAAAGACGGCGAATGGGTCCCGAATAAGGACGGCGGCAACATCAACTACGACACTCTGGAATTTCTCAAGCACCTGAACAGCATCATGGGACGCATTGCCCCCCATGCGATTCTCATCGCCGAAGAATCCACGAGTTTCCCGTGCATCACAAGGCCTCCCGAACGCGGCGGCCTCGGATTCCATTACAAGTGGAACATGGGCTGGATGAACGACTTCCTCTCTTATATGAAGCACGAACCCGTCCACCGCAAATACCACCACAATCTGATCACCTTCAGCATGGTTTACGCCTATTCCGAAAATTTCATTCTGGTGCTCAGCCACGACGAAGTCGTGCACGGCAAAGGTTCCATGCTCGGCAAAATGCCTGGAGACAACTGGCAGAAATTCGCCAACCTGCGTCTCGCCTACGCTTACCAATTCGCCCATCCCGGCAAAAAGCTCAATTTCATGGGCAACGATTTCGGGCAATTCCGCGAATGGAACGAAAAGCAGTCCTTGGACTGGCACTTGACTTCTTGGGAAACCCACGGCAAACTGCATCAGATGTTCAAAACGCTTTCGCACATTTACAAATCGGAAAGCCCATTTTGGGAAGTCGATCATGCGCCCGAAGGATTTGAATGGATTTCCTGCGATGACGCGGACAATTCCATCGTTTCCTTTATCCGTCGCGATGCGCACGGCGCCACCATTCTCTGCGCATTTAACTTCACGCCGGTTCCCAGAACGCCTTACCGCATCGGCCTTCCGATTCGCGGACGTTGGCAAGAGATTTTCAATTCGGATTCCGAAATGTGGGGCGGCGGAAACATCGGCAACGCCGGAGAGATTCACTCCGAAGAAACGCCCTGGCAAAATCGCCCGTTCAGCGCGAACATCCAGTTGCCACCTCTCGGAGCCGTCTTCTTCAAATTCATCGGCGAATAATTCCGCAAAAAAAATGCAAAGGACAGGCGCGAACCTGTCCTTTTTTGTGCAGAGAGAAAGAACTACTTGGATTGCGCCCGAGGCCTGAATTTTACGCGGACTGCGGACACACCAGAAGAAACCGAAGCCGGAAGATTCAAAAAGGTCGTTCCCGCAGAAACTTGCCGCGCAAAACGGAAAAGGCATTTCCCGTTCAAATCAAAAACCTGCATCTGCAAGAACCCCGATTTCGGTGCGTAAACAAAGCCTTCCGCAAGATGCACCCGAACCTTTTCCGCAGAAAAAATTCCAGGAGTCAAGCGCAACGGTTCGTCTTCTTCCGTAGAATCCGCGGCGGCATTTGGGGAAACGAGCATTTCCACTTTGCCCGTATATTCCGAACCGTCATTTCCCCGAACAACGTATTGAAAAGACATCAGTCCAGATGCCTTTTTATCCGCGGTAAAAATCGCCGAATGGCCGTCATCCGCCAGCACGACGGCAGCATTTTCCGGAGCCTTTATGGAATAAACCGGAGCAACGCTCTGGAATCCAGAAGTCCATTGCCGCAAATCCACACGAGTTTCCTCCCCCGCTTTCGCCGTCGCATGAGGCGCGCCCAAATAATTGATGTACTTCTCGATATGGGCATATCCGTCATCGCCGATAACCATCGCATCGTCTTTATCCTTATCGCTCCCGAACGCCTCTTCAAAATAGTCGGGCATTCCATCGTTATCGCTGTCGAGAGACTTTTCGTCTCCCAAGATTTCCCCGTAGCCGTTGTTCATAAGTCCCGTTTGTTCCTGACTCGTATAAAGTACGCCAGCACTCCCGAGACTGTTGATTTGCGACCAGACCAGCGAATCGATATCGTCGTAAGGAAGCGCGCCCGCTTGCGAAGTCACCAGACGCCAAGCGGTTTCTGCGCTATAGACGGGATTCGCCGTCGTATGTTCGGACCAGGGTTCACTCAAAACCGTCCCTTCTCCCTGATACCAGTAAGGAGTCGTCTCTCCGCCATTTAAAATTCCATCCCGGTCCGTATCGATTTTGTTTCCGCTGTAATAAATCGACTGATTTTTATCCACCTGATACCAGGCGTTTTTTCCTTTGGGACCATAAACAAAATAATTGTTCACAATATCGTGCTTGAAATTCGTGCTCGTGTGCGTCGTATAGCCCGCTTCAAAATTATAGAGGATATTGTTCACAAAAACATCGTTCACTTTATCGAGCGGATTCCGGTTGTGCGTATTGGCAAAGGCATTGTAATACCAGGACCAGTTGCTATTCACCGATTCCACGTGTGCGCCGAATTGCTGGTAAATCGGATCGGCAATCAAGCAGCTTTGGATAGTCACATCCGTCACGGGATAATTCTGCCAGTCGTCGCTCACGCCGCCGATATTGTTCCATGGCGCAAATTCAATGGACACGTGGTCGAGAATCACGTTTCGCGCATTGTAAAGATTGATGCCGACGTCCTTTGTCGAAGCCGTTTCGCTCCCCGGACGGATGCGGATATAGCGGACAATCACGTTTTTTTGCTTGCCCATGGAAAGCTTTCCGCCCCGAAATCCGATTCCCTCGCCCGGTGCCGTCTGCCCGGCAATCGTTATGTCGCTCGCGATGGAAACCGCGCTTTTGAGCTGGATATAGCCGCCCACATCAAAGACCACAATGCGATTGCTTTTGCTGACCGCATCCCGGAACGAACCTTCGCCCGAATCGTTCAAATTGGTCACATGATAGACGCTGCCGTTTCTGCCGCCAGTCGCATTCGCCCCAAAGCCGAGAGCCTCTGGAAAAGCCAGCGGTGCCGCCCAAAGAGAATGCGCAAAACCGGCGCAAACAAATGCAAAACCTATTTTTTCAAAAGACATCTGTAATCCTTTCCCAAAAATTCTGTTCAAAAAATAAAGCGTTCCAACGATTTGCATCGATTTTCCCCAAAGAAGCGAAGTCCACGGACAACTGCAAAAATTCCGGCGCCACTTTGAACAGCAAAAATGCTTCCCATTTTCCATTCCATGCAGTTTATGTATTTTTCCATTCATGGAAATCCGAACTTTGAAATATTTTTTGGCCATAGCCGAAGCGGAAAGTTTTTCTGCCGCCGGTCAGAACGTCCTGTTTGTCACCCAGCCTACACTCTCCCGGCAAATGCAGGAACTGGAAGAGGAATTGGGCGTGAAATTATTTTACCGCGCTGGGCAAAAAACGCTCCTCACCCAGGAAGGCATCCGCTTCAAGCAGCGGGCCAAAGAAATCATGACTCTTGTGAAACGAACGGAGCAGGAATTTTCATCCTCCAAGGACGAGGAAATCGCCGGGGACATTTACATCGGCTGTGCGGAAACGGAAGGGATGCGAAAAGTCATCCGCATCATCAAAAATTTGCAATCCCAATTTCCGAAAATCCGAATCCACTTATACAGCGGAAACGCCAGCAATGTTTCGGAAAAACTGGACCAGGGAATTTTGGACTTTGGCGTTTTGCTGACTTCGGCCAACTTTTTCAAATACAATTTTTTGAACCTTTCCGAGCGGGATGTCTGGGGAGTCCTTGTCCGAAAAGACCATCCCTTGGCACAAAAAGAAAGCATTACGCCTGACGATCTTCTGGACGTTCCCTTGATTGTTTCCCAGCAGAGCATGCAATTCAAGGATTTTTCCGGCTGGCTGGGTCGGGATTTGGATTCGCTCCACGTTGTCGCTTCTTACAATTTGATTTTCAACGCCGCGCTCATGGTGGACGAAGGTCTGGGTGTCGCCATCACGCTGGACAAACTGGTTCACACCTCTGAAAATTCCCGTCTTTGCTTTCGTCCCTTTTCCCCGAAACAGGAAACGGAACTGCAGCTGGTGTGGAAGAAGCAACAGGCCATGAGCAAAGTCTGCGAAATTTTTTTGGACGCTTTCCGCAAATGGAGTTAGGAAGCGGATAGTATGCTGAACTCCATTACGCTTTCCTCCGACATTATAATTCTCCCCATCGAAAAGGAACTTCCTTAAGATTCTGCACGGGAGTTTATTTAGAAAAATGAGAAATCCCTACGTGATGAAGATTATTATCTATATTGAGCTTAATTGAAAATATGGAAAACGAAAGCAATTGATTGAGACCAAGATCATTCCACCAAAAGGCCTAAGTCAAATAAAATCGCAACTATAGAGATTCCGGCACTCTTTACTGAAATAAAGACACTGATCAATTCCGCAAAGCAAAAGGTCGCCGTCGAAGTAAACAGCACGATGTCCGCATTATATTGGGAAATTGGAAATAAGATCAATCAAAATTTACTGAAAGATCGCCGTGCGGATTACGGAAAACAAATCGTCGCCAATTTATCGAAGCAACTTCGGCAAGAATATGGAACCGGCAGTTTTTCAGAGAAAAATCTACGTCGAATGATGCAATTTTCAAGTACTTTTCCCAATCGGGAAAATGTCGCAACACTGTTGCGACAATTCAGTTGGAGCCACTTTACGCTTTTTATTCCGATACAGGACGAGCTGAAACGCAGTTTTTATATGGAAATGTGTCGTCTCGAGAATTGGAGTGTTCGCACCCTACGGGAAAAAATAGATGGGATGCTGTACGAACGAACCGCAATCAGCAAGAGGAGCGAAGAAACTATAAAAAAGGATCTAATGGTACTTAAGGAAACAGATCGGTTATCGCCGGACCTGGTTTTTAAGGATCCCTATTTTCTGGATTTTCTTGGATTACACGACAGCTATTCCGAAAAGGATCTTGAAAACGCGATCCTTGCCGAAATGGAACGGTTCATTTGCGAGATGGGCACGGATTTTGGTTTCATGGCTCGTCAAAAACGAATAACAGTTGACAATGAGGACTACTATATTGATTTACTCTTCAGTCATCGTCACCTGCATTGCCTCGTCGTTGTTGAGCTAAAGTTGGGTGAATTCAAAGCAGCCTATAAAGGGCAAATGGAATTGTACCTGCGCTGGTTAGAAAAGAATGACCATGTGGAAGGGGAAAAACCGCCGATAGGCTTAATTCTATGCGCAGGGAAAAACGACGAACATGTTGAACTGATGCATCTTGAAGACAGCAATATCCGTGTAGCTGAATATCTTACCAAGTTGCCCGACCAGAAACTGCTTGAACAAAAATTGAGTCAGGCAATCACATTTGCGAAAAATCGTTTGGAAACCCGGACTGGTGAGAGAAATTAAGTCGGCCTATTTTTGCCATGAGCAAAGTCTGCGAAATTTTTTTGGACGCTTTCCGCAAATGGAGTTGAGGGGGAGTCGGGCTAGATCTTCTTTAGGATTTTTTCGATTTCCAAAATGTAGAGTGTGTGGAAATCGCCGTCCTGATAGACCTTTTCTGGAATGGTCAAATCCACAAAGCTCTTTTTGTCGAAGGGCTGCGCAAAGAGTTTTTTGCACAGAAGAACCAGATATGCCTCATCAAAATAGGGAGTTTCCTTTTCGTGTTGTAGAGTCAAATGGCATTCCGCGATTTTATCCACGTCCTTTCCCGAATGCTTGCCGCAAAAAGCCAGTTCCTTGCGAAATTTTTCCTCGAAAAAGCAGAGGGATAAGGTTCCCGAAGCGTCTATCAGTTTTTTGGTAAAACGCTGGGGGCGCACGACAATATAGGCGACGGGTTTGTTCCACATAATTCCCAAGCCGCCCCAGGAAGCCGTCATCATATTGGTTTTACCCGCATGCTGGGCGGTAATCAGCGTCCAATCTTTATGGAACAGCTGAAAAGGATTGTTTTGAAGGTCGTCCGCTTGGATTTCTTGAAATGCCATAATCATCTCCTAGAGTTTCCTGTAAAAATATAAAATCGATTACAAAAAAAACTGCCAAGCCGGAGTTAGGCCTGACAGAGCTTTTAAGTTTTGAATGGGGTTCGCGCTTTTGAAAGGCGATTTCAAATTTGAGCTAATCCTTGAGGCAACGTACGGAATACCCTTTGCCCTTGAGGTTGTAACCCGAGTACACGCCCTCGTAGCCGTAGTAGAAGTCCCAGTAGTACGCATAGCGGCTGCTGTTCTCCGTAGAACCCCAGAAGTAGGCGTACTTGCCGGCGCCGAGGTAATAGTCATCGTCAGTGCGGTCGCCCGCCGGCAACACGGAAAAGCCGTATTCGTCCGTGCCGTTGCCACTTTTGCCTTCGTAATCATCCCAACCGCTAGTGGACTTGAGGATTATTCCGGCGGTACCCGTGCCGCCGACAGCCGTGAACAGAGTTTTCCATTCCGTGTCGCTGGGCAAGTGCCAGCCTTCGGGACAGACGCCGCGGACCGGTTCCGTCGCTTTGCACGTTGTGTCGTAGCCGCAGCCCTTGCCGCCATCGCTAAAGACTCCGGCACTGTCCATGGCGGCACTCCACAGGTAGAGCCGCCCATATTTGGCGCAAGAATCCGGCTCGTTTCTGTAGCAATAACTTTTAGCGGTTCCTTCATTGTAATCATAATTCAAGTTCTCCGCCATCCATGTTTGGGTTCCGATCGTCACTGTTTTATAAACCTGACCGTCGCGGGAATCGGTGAACGTGCCATGAGAGACTTCTAATGACGAGCTGGAAGATTCTTCTACGCTGGAGGAAGAGACAACCGTTGCAGAAGAGCTGGAAACATTTTCGCTGGACGAGGAAACAATTGCCGATGAACTGGAAACTTTTTCACTGGACGAAGAAACGATTGCCGACGAACTGGAAGACACTTTCACGCTGGACGATGAGGAGACCTTTGCCGCAGAGCTGGAGGACGGCAGCTCTTCCCACGCGTCCGAAGAGGAAGACACTGCGGAGCTGCTGGATTCCAGCAGGTCGTCGATGTCGAACTTGTACCACTTGCCGCCGGAGCAGACGAGCGCGACCCGTTCGCTCTCCAGGAACGCCCTTTCGCCCTCGCGAGCGTCCGTGCAGGCGGAAAGCTCGTCCACCGTCTGGACGGAATCGATGACCGCGCGGACAAATTTCCAGCGCAAATCCTCGCAGACGTAGATTTCATTGCCGTCCCGGATGAACGCCGTGTCCTGCTCGCGATCCGAAGTGCAGTTGGGCAGGTCGTCGAGAGTCTCTTTCGTATAGGCGAAGTCCGAGCCGAAACCGCTGACGGAAGAACCGTTGTCGTCTCCGCAAGCGGTTAGGAAAAGGGCGACTGCAGCAATTGTAAAAATGATGGGTTGTTTTTTCAAGATTTTATCTCCTCTAAAATTTATCGATCAAACGGAAATTTTAAATTTTGTCCGGTTTCCCGATATTGTTAAAACGAACTCCCAAGGACAAGCCCAGAGACAAAACATAATCCACAATGGCACTCCAAATTTCCCGGGAATTCGAACCGTCCTTTTCCGATTTCCCCAAAATAGAGTAGTTTTGAGCACAGGCGGTTAACCCCGGAACAATATCCGGAGTCAATTTGACCTTCTCAAAGGCCTCTCCGTTCTCTTTACAGGGAACAAAGGAGAAAAATTCCTGATTTTCCTGATAAGTCTGGCCTTGATACAAGGTAAATGTCGATGCGCCCGAGGACAAGGCAAGAGGCTTCAGGGTCGCAGCTTCAAAATCGGCATCGGCACCGTTCAAATTCAAAACGGATTGCAAAGCCGACCGGTATGGATTCGCCACGAATTGATGGCCTTTGTCCTTGGTGACAAAAACGGTATCCAGCAAAAATTCTTTCTTGGGAAGCCTACCTTCATAAACAACGCTCCCGAATAGAATCAGGGAGCCAGCCGAAAGGGTTTGCATTGTTTTAACCACGCCATTCTTGTTGCATTGACGGCAATTGGAATACTTGAAATGCTCCCCAAAGACAAAGGGATCCGTATTCGCACAGCACTTTGTTCCGCGAGGAACGGGCATCTTTTGCGGGAACAAAGGTTTGATCAGGCGTTTCGCGGGAGAATTTTTATCAAATGTTTTTACAACTTCGGCTTCCGGCTCCCATTCGCCCCAAAAGGAAATCGATTCGAATCGCTGCGGTTTTGCACCTTTGGCGGTAATGGCCTCGTCTGCAGAAAGAATGAAATTTCTTTTATGACGGCCATCATTCCAACGTTTGATTCCATTGGTTATATTTTTTGAATATTCTTCCTCATGCGGGTGGGGAAATTGAATGATTCCAATCATATATCTAAACCTCAAGATTTATGACTATTGTTTTCGCAATCGCAAATGTAATCAAAAAAAAAACAAAACCAAGAGGTTTTGGAAATATTTCAAATTTTCATATTTTGGGGGCAACAAAAAGTGACGCGCAACACCAAGTACAGAAAAACAGACATTTGATATCTGAACTTCGCCACGATTACGGTAACCAAGGATTGCTTCGGCTTTGCACAATTCGCCTAAAGGAAGCAGAGCTTCCAAGGCTCATGGGTCGCTACGCTCCTCGCAATGACGGGAAAAAGGCGCGCTTCCCGAAACGCCATTCATAAAACAGCAAAAAAAATCCCGCCCCCCATTCCGGCGAGCGGGAAACGCAGATTACATCCGGCCAAAAAATTCCACGATCCTTGCAAAAGGAATCTTTTCCGCATTATCGTAAAGATCCACGTGGTTTGCGCCCGGAACAATCAGAAGTTCCTTGTTTTCCGGAAAATGCCCCTTTTGCATATTTTGGAACATGGTCTCGCTAAAGTAGCGGCTATGCGCCTTTTCGCCGTGAATCAGCAAAACGGGATTCCGAATTTCGCCGATGCGCTGCAGGAACGGCATATTAACAAAAGGAAGGCTGCTGGTCTTGTTCCATCCGCCCACGGAATTGACCGAACGGGCATGAAATCCTCGCTTCGTCATGTAATAATTGCTGTAATCCTTCAGGAATTGGGGAGTTTGCTCGGTCTGCTCTTCGGGCTTCTGGTTCCCCCCCGCCCTGTCGTAAAATCCCTGGGCAAAATCCTTGGAACGTTGAGCGTTCAAAGATTCCAGCATTTTCTGCCGGGCATCCACATTGTCGTTTACGTCGTTGTAACCGTTGGCGGTAACACGGGTCATATCGTACGAGGTGCTGGCCACCGTCGCCTTGATTCGGGTATCCATCGCCGCAGCGTTGATGCCGATGCCTCCAAATCCGCAAATGCCCAAAATTCCCACCTTGGAAGAATCCACGTCGCTGCGATTAACCAGATAGTCCACCGCCGCGCTGAAATCCTCCGTGTTGATATCCGGCGATGCCACGTTCCGCACGTCGCCGCCGCTTTCCCCGGTAAAGGACGGGTCAAAAGCCAAAGTCAAAAAGCCGTTTTCGGCAAGTGTCTGCGCATAAAATCCGGACGCTTGCTCCTTGACCGCGCCAAACGGCCCGCTGACGGCTATCGCCCTCCACTTTCCCGTTCCCTTTTTGGGAATGTAAAGGTCCGCAGCAAGGGGGATTCCGTAACGGTTCCGGAAAGTGACCTTGGAATGAATCACCTTGTCGCTTTGGGGAAAGACTTTGTCCCATTCTTCCGAAAGGGCGAGCTTATTTTCCTTTTCAGTTGTCTGCATATTTTTTTCCTCCGAACAAGCGGTAAACAAGAGAAGGCTTAAGGTGGCAATGGAGAGTAGAATTTTCTTTTTCATCCTGTCCTCACGATTTAGGTTTTCCGATGCCTTTAATTTAGCGAAAAGATTTGCCAATATCAAATACTTTATTTTCATAAGGATTTATGCCTTTTAAGCATAGCGTCGTCGAAGTTCAGACATTATTTTCATTCAATTACAGAAATTTTTGCCATTTTTTCCTTCAAACCTCTCCAAGTTCCCAAGCCTTTAAATATTTGTTCAATTTGCTATCTTTTGAGCAATTAAACCCATAGGAGAAAAAATGAAAAAAGCATTTGTATCTATTTTCGCCGCCTTGGCACTGACAGGTGCCACTTTTGCACAGGAAGACGAATACGAAGTCGTAGAATACGAAGAAGTCGTCGAAGAAGCTCCTGCCCAACCCGCAGCTGCGCCGGCCAGAACGTACACCACAACTTCCACAGCCAAAGCCGCTCCGGCAAAGAGCAGCAGCGACAAGCCGTTCTTCGGAATCGGCCTGGACGTGGTCAAAGCGATTGGCGGAGCCGGTTATTTGAACCTCGTTTTCAACCTCAACCCGTCGATGACCTTGACCGGAATCTTCGGTTTGTCGCACCACGGCGAAACCACCGTTGAAGCGGACGGCGGTGCCAAAGTCGATTTGGGCGACGATTACACGGCCATCCATATCGGTGCCGGTTTCGACTACTACCTCCCCACAACCTTTGCCCCGTTCTCTGTCGGCGGCGAATTCATCTTCAATCATTATCGAGAGGACAACAACGGACTCGACTTCAATTTCCTGGCCGGCCTCCATGTAGAACTCGCCAAGAACCTGGTTCTCAGCGGCAAAACCGGACTGAATATGGAATACCTCTGGTGGAGCGAATCTGATGAAAACAACTTCGATTTTAGCCGCTTCGACTGGGGCATCGCTTACAAAGTCTATCTCACCTGGTTTGTGTTCTAATCCGTCGAAAGGCGAATTCTTTGAAACGCTCCCGCTTTCCCGCGGGAGTTTTTTTGTCCCAGTCCGCACTGCCCAATCGCCAAGCGTCCGTTTCAAGCCCGAATCGCAAAAGCAGAAAAATCGTTCTTGAAGGAAGGGCGTTCCCGCCGCTTCGCGGCGGTCGGGCTTGCTCCGGGGTTCGCCGTCTTGCGCGGCTCCGTTCCCGTTCCGGGAACCGGCTTCGCCGCCCTCCACATCCCTAACGCGACATTCAAAACTATCCTTTGGGAAATGCGAAAAAGGAGTCAAGGCCTCCTCTAAAAATCGCCTTGGTAAATGCTTCGGTCACTTCAACATGCTCACGAACTAAGACGCGCCGCCGGGGCTGCGGAAAAAGATTGCTTCTACACTTCGAGTATAACTCCACTAAGGTAACAAAGTTACCAAGTGTCGTATATCCACATAGAGGATAACTCCACTAAGTCAATAAATTGACAAGTGTCGTATAACCCCTCCGGGGTTCGCAATGACGAAAAATCCCCAGCGAGCGCGTGGGCGAATGGAAAAACGCCCAAAAATTGTCAGCGAGCGTTTGGGCAACCGGAAAAAGGCCCAAACACAATGGCAAAGCAATCCTTGCGGGCAGCTCGTCATTGTGAAACGACCGCCAGCCGATTTGCGATTTCATCAAAGCGGCAGGATGCCGCACCTCCTATGCTCCCAACTTCCAACTCCCAAGGCACCACTCTCTAACCACTTTACCAGACTACTGACCGCCAATTTTCCCCAGCCGCAAAATTCTTCCTGAAATTTTTCTATTTTTTGCCCAAAAATCCGTTGAAATACACAAGGAATGCGAATGACTACCTCCTCTAAACGCCCTCATTTGGAACAACAAAAAAACGCACAAAGTTCGCGAATGAACTCCATTATCAGCTTGAACGGCGAATGGGATGTCTTATTCGACACGGAAGATTCGGGCATCATCAATCGCTGGTATGCGACCTATCCGGCAGGCACGCAAACAATCCAGGTGCCGTGCATTTGGGAAAAATATTTCAGCAAGATGTCCTTGACGCAGGACGCCGCCTACTATTTCAAGCATTTCACTCTGGACGCCAAGCAGACCGCCAAGCGGGTATTCCTCCGTTTTGAACGCATTTCCATGCACGCCGTATTCTGGCTCAACGGCAAATACCTCGGTTCCCATTTCGGCGCCTACACCTCTTGCCTCCTCGACCTTTCCAAAGCGATAAAGATCGGAGAAGACAACGTTCTTTGCGTTCGCGTAGCCAACATGGGTTCCGCCAACAGCCGCATCGACTTGGGCAGAGAAAGCAAGGATGGCGCCGACGACCGCTTCGTTCGGCCCTCGGAAATGCCCGTCGGACTTCCTTGGACGGAATATCCGTTCGGAGGCATCTACGGGAACGTGGACCTGATTCTCGGCGGAGCGGCCTTTATTTCCAACGTCCAACTGGAACCGGACCTCGACGAAGAACGCGTAACCGTCGATGTTTCCTTTAACAATCCCCGCGGATTTTCCACACGGCTCCGCATCCTGATGCGCAATCCCCGCGGCGAAGTCTGCGAACAAATCAAAGAGCTGAAACTGGAAAAGGAAAACGCCTCCAGCCGATTCGCCCTCAAAATCAACAACTTGAAAAAGAACAAAGATATTTGGGGTCTCTCCTCTCCAAAGCTGTTCACCCTGGAACTCCAGCTGGAAGCCAAAGGAAAAAACAAGGGCGAAGTCGAGCATTCCTTCTCCGTTGTCAAGACTTTCGCCTTCCGCAAATTCGACTGCATCAAGGGCGACTTCTACCTCAACGACTCCATTATCAAGATTCAGGGAGTCAGCTATTCCCAGCACTGGAGCGAAGGCGGACTCTGGAATGCGAACCCGGCAAAGCTTTTCAAGGATCTTGAAGCCATTCAAAAAGCGGGATTCAACGCCATCCGTTCCAACGGAGCACCGCTCAGCAACGAAGCTCTGGACATTTGCGATCAACTGGGGCTATTGGTTTTTCAGGAATTTCCCATTCACACGATGCGTTCCACCCCCCGCGGTCTCGACGAGGTCTATCGCCTCATCGCCGAACTCGTGTCCGAACAGAAGCACCACCCCTGCATTGTCGCTTGGATTCTCGGTTCCGAAAACGGCCCCCTGGTTTTGGAAAACGGAAACAAGCTTTTGAACGCCGTGGACAATTACGACAAGTGCCGCCCCATCATCAGCAACCTGAACTGCGTATTCCTTTCAAACGAAGAGGAATTCCGCAAAGATACCGGCAAACTGATGGGCGTCACCAACGAAAAAATTTTGCTGTATTCTTCGCACCGGATGCACTTGCGCATGAGTCCGAACGCCGCCCTGACGGATTTTCTCGCCCACTATTGCGACAAGAGCGCGATTGACGACGAAAGCGAGATTTCCATTCCGGACACTACCTTGGGCAATTCGCAATTCCAGGATGAATACGCAAATTTTGTAAACGACACGAACGGCAAGATTCTGGTGACATTCAAGAACCACTCGATTCTTCCGGCAAAGCCGACCGATATCAAAGGCCCACGAAGCCTAAAAAACAGCAAGGCCATTCGGCTGCTCTTCAAGCAGGTCGAAACCTTTGTCGCCGACAAGAATCTCTCCATCTGGAAGGACTTCAGTGCGTTCAACGCCGATGCCAAAAGGCTCGCGACGCAGAGCAAGCTCACGCAGATAGCCGCCCTCCAGAGCAACCCGCTCGTTTCCGGATTTATGCTGGATCAATGGGCGGACTTCGGCACGGATTTCAGCGGCCTAGTCGATGAAAATCGCGGTTCCAAAAATCTGGAAGCCTTTGCCCAAGCGCTCACCGTTCCCACACGGCTCCTCGTGACGGGTTTTGAACCGGTCAGCGCTCCCCAGACCGAAATTTCGTTCCAGCTCGCCTTGCTGAACCACGCCCGCCTCGAAGATGTCGAAATTGAAATTGCGATTGTCGATGCGGACGGCAAAAAAGTTTCCAGCAACAAGCAGAAAGCGAAAGGCCAGACGAGCTTGACCCCGCTCGGAACTTTCACGACGGTCGCCCCGAAAAAACCGGGAACTTACCAGCTGAAACTGACTCTCCTTTCCCGCGGGGAAACCATCAGCGAGACCACGGAAAACATGCTTGTTCTCGAAGATGCCGACGTACAGAGCGCCATGTCTCAAGTCTGCTTCCTCGACAACTGCGGAGAAACTTCTGCGGACGCAAAGGCTGCTCTTGCCGGACCGGAAAAAATCATTTTCACGGCGAGTCTGAGTTCCTGGAACGACGACGTTTTGAACAAAATCGTGGAGCTTACCCGCGAGGGCGGTAAAACGCTCTTCCTTTCGGATTTGAACCCGGAAGATATCGAGACGTTCAATTCCAGCCACCACTTTTCGCAGACGATCGATTCCCACTTTACAACAGGTGCGAACGGAATTTCCGTACATTATCTCGTCAATAACTCCGAACTGCTTTCGGAATTTGCCGGCCACCAGATTTTGGACGATCTCGCCTCGTCGGTCATTCCGAGCATTTCTCTGACGGAATTGCCGGACGCCAAAGTCCTCGCGCGCTCGGTTTCGATTGCCGACGGTGAATTGAAAACAGGCGTCGATTTGCAAATTATTCCTTTTGGAAAGGGGCGCATCGTATTCAATCAGCTCAACCTGTTCGAAGGCCTGGAGACCAATCCCCTTGCCGACCGGGTATTTACAAAGCTGGTCCAGATGCTCGTCCGATAATCGCGATTCGATTCAGAATGACGCCGTGGAAAAATCCATGGCGTTTTTTGTTCCCGCCGACAATGCAAAATCAAATCATTCCGGCTTTCCAAAACCCACTTCTCCGCAAAAATCCAAAAGTTCGCTCTTCAAGTTTTTTAAATTCTCCCTAGATGTTTTCCCTTTTGCAGAGAATTTTGCGCAGCGCGCTGAAACACCCGAAAGCGGTCCTTGCGGTGACTTTGGCGATAACCGTTCTTTCCATCTATCCCATTCGGAATTTGAAGTGGGAATTGCGCATGATTGACATGCTTCCGAATTCCTCGGAAGTCAAACAGGCCAATGCGATTGTCGAACAGAATTTCGGCGGCTTCGGCTCTCTGGTCGCTATCATCACCTCCCCGGACAGCGCCCTGAACAACCGCCTGGTCCATGGGCTTGTTCAAGAGCTTCAAGACAACCGGTTTGTCAATTTTATCGAATACGAACCCGAAAGCGAATTTTTTGAAAAGAACAAATTGCTCTATGCGCACACGTCGGATTTGCGCAAAATCCGGGACCGCATTTCCACATTGCAGACGCAATACAAACACGAAAAGAATCCGCTTTTCGTCAACCTTCTGGAAAGCGACAGCGCCCAAAAGAACCTTCGCGATTCGATAGCCAAGGAAATCACCGACTCCCTTTCCCTTTTGCAATCCCAGAACGATTATTTGTCAAAATGGCGAAACGTCTATTCCAATGCCGACGGCACCATCCGAATTGTGTGCGTATTTCCCAAAGAACGGGTTTCCGATCTTTCGGCATCGCGAAAGCTCACCCATATTGTCGAAGGAGCCTTTGAAAGCCTGCCCGAAAGCGACCACGCAAAGCTCTACATGACGGGAAATGTCTATAAGACGGCGCACGAAGGCTGGAAAATTCTGCCGGAAGCTCGATTCACCGGGATTCTTCTCGCCCTGATCCTCGCTTTCTTTTTCCTGTTCCGCTTTGCACGGCAGCCAGCGCTTTTCATTCTTTCGGTGATCCCCATCGCCCTGGTTTTTGTATGGACATTGGCCGCCGCCTGGCTGCTCTTTGGACGCATCAACTTGTATTCCTTGATTCTCGCCGTGATACTGCCGGGCATTTCCTGCCGGGAAATCGTCCACTTGATGACGCGCTTTGCCGAAGAACAGCGGAACGGTCTGGGATACGAGCTGAGCCTGGAAAGCGCACTTTTGGGAATCGGGCCGACCATCGCCGTATCGACTTTTTCGTTTGCCGCCGCTTTCCTCGGGCTTTCCTTTGTGCCTTTGGCCGGCATGCAGGAACTGGGCATTCTCGGAGCTATCGGTTCCATTCTCAACTGGTCGCTCTCGAGTCTGGTGTTTCCCGCCCTGATTGAACGGACCCGGCGCTACCGCCCCTTCCTTGTTTTTGGAAAATTCCACAGCCGAATGCGCGGTTTTAAAGAACGCCCCTTTATCGGATTCAAAAAAGCGCTGCTTCCCGTCATCCTCCTCTCCCTGATCCTGCCCTGCCGAGGAATCTACCCGAAATTCGACTACGACTTTTCGCACATTATCTACAACCCGAACACCGCCACCGCCGACTCTCTACTAAAGCAAACCAATTACCTGCATTACGAGCCGATTGTCGCCATTCTTCCCAATGCCGCAGAAGCCCGTTCCTTTTACAACAAAATCCGCCGGGAACAGGAAAGCAATCCCGCGACGGGAATTCGGGCGGTCGCCATTTTCCAGAATTTGATTCCGTCGAACCAGCTGGAAAAAATCTCGCTCTTGAATGAAATTCGGGACGAAATCGATTTTGATATGCTCCGGCGCTTGAGCCCTGCGGACTCCCAAAAGATCACCCAGCTGGAACGCCACTGGCAAATTTCCCCCATTCTCTACCAGGATTTGCCGCAGAACGTGCGCCGCGTATTCGGGGAAAACGACAAGAACCGCACGGAATACGCTTTCATCTTCCCGAATTTCAACGCTAACGACGGACTTGCCTGCCGCCGTCTTGCCAAAGAACTCGCTCCCTTCCCCTATCCCATGACTGGGACAGCCCTCATCCGGGCTGATTTGCTGAACCGGACTCTCCCCCATTTCCACAAGACCATTCTGATCGGCATCGCCGGCGTATTCCTGCTGACCTTCCTCTTCTACAAAAAAATTTCCTTTTCGCTCTTTACCGTCATTTCGCCCGTCATCGCTTTTTTCTGGCTGCTCGGCCTTTTACGCTTGCTGGAAATTCCCATTTCCGCCTATAGCGCGCTCGCCTTCCCCATTCTGATTGGCATGAGCCTGGACGGATCCATCCAGCTTTGGAACTCGTATTTTGAACATTCCACGGGCAGCATCTACTACGTTCTGCGGACAACCGGCGCGACTTGCTTCTTTGCGGAATTTTTAACCATCATCGTCCTTTTCGGGCTGTTCGTCTCTTCGCATCCGGGAATCCACAAAATCGGCGTGATTTCCATCCTCGGCGGCATCTGCCTGATTCTTTCCCACCTTTTTGTTTTCCCTCTTCTTGCCGGCGCTCTGGACTGGCGTCGAATCCGCAGGAGAAACCTTCCATGAAAAATCCGTCTCTACGCATTCAAAACATCGCGCCTTCGCTCACCGTCGCCGTCGATTCCCTCGCCAAAAAATTAAAAGCGGAAGGCAAGGACATCATTTCCCTGGGAGCAGGCGAACCCGACTGGGACACTCCCGAAGAAATCTGTTCCAAAGCCAAGGCCGCTATCGACGAACGAAAGACCCGCTACTCGGCCCCCCAAGGGATTTTAAGCGTCCGAAAAGCCGTCGCCCAAAAACTGCGAGAGCAAAATGGCATCGAATACGCTCCTGAACAAATCGTTCTCACCAGCGGGGCGAAGCACGCCGTGTTCAATTCCCTGCTCGCCATCGTCAATCCCGGCGACGAGGTCATCATTCCAGAGCCCTACTGGGTGACCTACCCGGAACTGGTGAAGCTTTTAGGCGGCACTCCCGTCATCATCCATACCCAAGAGGAAGACGATTTTCAAATGACGGCGCGGGCATTCCAAGAAGCCATTACCCCTCGGACAAAAGCACTCATCCTGAACAACCCGACCAATCCGACGGGCACGCTCTACGCCGAAAAGAATCTTGCCGAAATCGCAGAAGTCATCGTCCAGAACGATCTTTACGCGGTCTCCGACGAAATCTACGAACACTTTTCTTACAGCGACAATTTCCAGTTCAAAAGCCTCGCCGCCTTTCCGGGAATGGCCGAACGCACTCTTGTGATAAACGGGCTTTCCAAATCCCATTGCATGACCGGCTGGAGAATCGGCTACGTCGCCGCGCCCCCCCAAATCGCCGCCCTGATCGCCAAAGCGCAAGGGCAGACGACCCACCATCCATCGAACATCGCCCAATACGCCGCCGAAGAAGCCTTGCAGATGCCGCTGCATTTTGTACAGCGGATGCGGGACGAGTTCAAGCGGAGAAGGGATTTTCTCTACGGTAAAATTTCACAGATTCCGGGAGTTCGCGTCCGCATTCCTCAAGGGGCGTTCTACCTGTTCGCAAATATCAGCGGACTGTTGGGAAAAACGACTCCGGACGGGAAAACTTTGACGAATTCCGTCGAGTTCTGCACCTACCTGCTCGAATCCGTCGGACTCGCCATCGTTCCGGGCAGCGCTTTCGGGCGAGACGGCTATGTGCGCTTTTCCTATGCGGCTTCTCAACAGGAACTCTCTTCCGCAGCGGATCGTTTTGAAAAAGGGGTCCGCGCGCTCCGCTAATCCATGCCCTCCACGTTTTTTGTACGAAAAATTTCTCCCGCGGCGCCCTTCCTCATCGGGCGGGGCAAAGGCGTGGACTTCGCACTGAAAGACGCTTCCGTTTCCAGGCATCACGCCAAAATCGAATACTCCGAAGGGCATTGGATTTTCACCAATCTGAGTCAAACTTCGGGCACCATTCACGACGGAAAAGAGATTGCAGAAAAAATCATCGAAGACGGCGACGTTTTTATCCTGGGTCTGCAACAGCTGCGTTTTTCCCTGAAGCAGGACGAACTCTACCTTTCGCACGTCCGCTGCATCGAAGACGTTCCCGCCATTCCGCTTTCCGAAAATTCGCCGATAATCCTCGGGCGCGGGGAAAACGACGAACTGCCCGGAACAATTCTTCACCCCGCCTGTCCACGCTTCCTCGCCAAAGCCGAACTTTGCCAGGACCGTTTAAAACTGACATTCGTCCACGAACGCTTTCGGCGCACCCAGCTTCTTGAAAACAACGAGACGCTGAAACTCCCTTGGTGCCTGCTCGAATTTCGGGACAAAAAACTCTACCTGCACCAAAAAGATTCCGGATTTTCTTTAACCGTCCACGGTGTTTCCGTTATCCTTTCTCAAAAACAGATTCTGCAAGATATCCAGTTCAACCTTCCCGCAGGGCAAATTCTTTCGGTAGTCGGATTGAGCGGTCAAGGGAAAAGCACCTTGCTCGAACTGCTCACCGGGAAAATCAAAAAGTCCTCGGGCACTATCGTTCTTGACGGATTGGATTACGAACAGACCGATGTCCGCAGGGAAATCGCCTACCTGCCGCAGGAACCGCTTTTGCGAAAATCGCTGACCGTCATGGAAACGCTCCGCCTTTCGGCCCGCATATTCCTGCCCAAAGACTATTCAGCAGAAGAAACCGAAAAGCGTGCGCGCAAGCTTTTGAAGCTGCTGCACATCTCCCCTTTGGAAAACAGCCGGATCGCCGTTCTTTCGGGCGGCGAAAAAAAGCGGGTCGCTTTGGCGGCACAACTGATGCATTCGCCCGGCATCATCCTTCTGGACGAACCGCTTTCCGGTCTGGATCCCCTGAACGCCCGGCATCTCTGCAACCATTTCAAGGATCTGGCGGCCAAAGGGCACACGATTGTCCTGACGACGCATAGTTACGAAGCCCTGCATATTTCCGACAAAGTCCTTCTGATTCATCAAGGGAAAATGGGATTTTACGGCACACCCCAGGATGCGTTCCGCTACTTCAACACGGAAACTCCAGAAGGAATCCTCGAAACCCTTTCCGATAAAACAAACAGCAGCTGGCAAGATTCCGGGCGAGAAACTGCCACCCAGCTTCCCGAAGTATTTCCGCGTTCTTTTTTTCCGAGGATTCCCCGCAAAAATTCTTTTTTCTATTTCTGGAAAATTTCATTTTTGGAATGGTTCCGGGACTTGGGCAAAACCCTTTCGCTCGTCCTGCAACCGATTCTTATCGGCATTCTGCTCGCCTTGATTTTTTCCGACAATTCTTCGCTGTGGGTTGCCGCATTCGCCCTGATTCTTTGCGCCAACTGGTTCGCCCTGTCGCTTTCCGTCCGGGAAATCGTTCAGGAAAAAGCGCTGCTCCTCGAAGAATTCCGAAAAGGCACTTCCCCCTTTTCCGTTCTCGCATCCAAACTTCTGTTCACTTCGTTTTTCGCCCTGATGGAAACCGCCATCACCTTTGCCTTTCTCGGTCAAAATATCGGCGTCGCCCCCAGCCTGTGGCTCTTCGCCGCTTTAGCCGCCACAGTGCTTCCCGCAGCGTCGGCAGGCCTTCTGCTCAGCTCTTTCGCCAAAAATCCCGGACAGGCGAACGCCTTCCTGCCTTTAATCATCCTCCCGCAAATCGCCCTTTCCGGAGCGCTTGTTCCCAAAGACCAGACCAGCGTCGTGGCGCAATACCTTTCCCAAGCGATTTGGACGAGCTATGATCAGTCCGCGATGCAAAGCATCTTTACCGGCCAAACTCCGGATGTTATCGACCTTATCGTCCCCACCGCTATCGCATTCTTAATTTATATTGTATCCATCCTTGCGTTAGAAACCATGAAGAAAGCAAAATGACTGTAGAAAAATTTCCCAGACCTTTCAACGAGAACTACGAACTTCTAGGCGTCCTTGGAAAGGGCGGCATGGGCTATGTCTATAAAGCCATGCAAAAAAACCTGAATCGGGAAGTCGCCTTAAAAGTTCTCGACGCCTCGTCGGACAAGGAATCCACCGAGCGATTCTACATGGAAGCCCAAGCGATGAAGGAACTCGACCACCAGAATCTGGTTCAGGTCTTTGATTTTGGGCAACAGGGAAACCAGCTTTTCATCTCCATGACTTTCGTCCGGGGAAGCACCCTTTCCGAAGTGCTGGAACATCGACGCCGCTTGAATTTCGATGCGATTGAAATCATTGCGAAGCAAGTTGCACGCGGACTGCTTTACGCGCACAGCAAGGGAATTGTCCATCGAGACGTCAAGCCGTCCAACATCATGATTACGCACGACAACCGCGTTTACCTGATGGATTTCGGCATTTCGCATATCCAGTCCGCCGAGCGCCTGACCCTGACTGGAATGACCATGGGAACTCCGGAATACATGTCTCCGGAACAATGCCACGGCGACGAAGTGACCATCGGATCCGACATTTACAGTCTGGGCGTCATCCTTTTTGAAATGGTCTGCGGGCGGCTGCCGTTCACCGGCACAAAACCCATCGAAATCGCGATGAAGCACGTCCAGGAAGAACCGCCCAATCCCGAAAATTTTCGCCCGGATATGCCCAAGGGACTTTCCAAGCTGATTCTCAAGTGCTTAAAGAAAAGCGTTTCCGACCGATTCAAAAACATGCAGGAATTTTTGGACGCGCTCGACATCGTCTTTGCTCCGCTGCACCCGGGAGAACAGCACCACGGCCACGACACGATGAGCATTCGCAACCTGATAAAAAACAGGCCGCTCATAACAAACAAAGTCACGGACAACGTTCGCCGGCTTACAAACAAACGAATTCTGGTTTTCATCTTCGCCCTCTTCCCCCTTTTAATTTTGCTGATTCTGGCGCTCCTGCTCAGTTACAAACCGCCCAACACCCTGCAAGAAATTCACAGCATCGATATTCGCGCCGCTTACGAAGAAAAAAATATCGAAGGCGGCTCTTACAAGACATCGAATCTTTTGGACAAAGATTTGAAAACCGCCTGGCTGCTCCCCATGCCATCGAACACGCGCGCTCCCATTATGATTCTGGATTTCGACGCGCCGACCATCGTCACGCAAATCGGCTTCGCTTCCGGATTCCAAAAATCCATCGATGACCAATTTGGCGACCGCTTCCGCATTTTCAACAAACCGAAAACCCTTTCCCTGCAAACCAAAGAAGGCTTCCGGCAAACCATCTTTCTGGAAGACATCAAGGGAGTCCAATACCCGCAAATCAAAACGATGGAAAC
Organism: Fibrobacter intestinalis; assembly: GCF_900167415.1. Taxonomy (GTDB): domain Bacteria; phylum Fibrobacterota; class Fibrobacteria; order Fibrobacterales; family Fibrobacteraceae; genus Hallerella; species Hallerella intestinalis. The sequence goes on from NZ_FUWU01000028.1 coordinate 23,386, forward strand.
CACGGAGATTCAAATATTCTTGGACGACGCATTCATCAGCGACCCCTCCAAGGATCTCGCTATTTCCGAAATTCGCATTCTCGGGCTGCTTGCGCAATAATGCTTTCCGCCAAACACGACAACAAGAAAAAAGGACGATTCGCCGAACTCCACGCGATGGCTTTTCTCCAGCGTAAAGGCTGCACCATTTTGGCCAAGAATTACCGCTATCTCAACGGCGAATTGGACATTGTCGCCAAAGATTCCCAAGGGACCATTCTCTTTGTGGAAGTGAAATCCGTTTGGACGGCGGACAAAGGATCCCCGGCAAGCCGGATAACTCCCCAAAAGCAATTCCGCATCTGGAAAACCGCAGCCCATTTTTTGCACCATCACGGCGGGCAAAACCAAAAATCCCGTTTTGACGTCATCTGCATGGACAGAAGCGAAGGAAAGGCCGAAATAAGATATTACACCGACGCCTTCATCGCCTGCCGCGTCATTCCGGAATGCTAGCCCCGAAAGTTTATCCGCCGACTCGGCATTTGTACGATTTTTATACATTTTCGCCATGCGATTAGAAGTTCATCCCATCAATCCGCAGAGCCGCTTTGTAAAGCAGGCCGCAGAAATTTTTGACAAAGACGGTCTGGTTCTCTATCCCACGGAATCGGGCTACGCCATCGGCTGCTCCGCAGAATCCACACGGGCTATCCACCGCTTGTACCAGCTGAAAAAGCCGATGAAAAAATTTGTCATGGCAATTATTCTTCCCGATATTCGTCGCGCATCGGAATACGCCCATGTCAGCAATTTCGCCTTTCAGATAATGAAGCACCGTGTTCCGGGCCCCTACACGTTCATTCTTCCCGCGGATCCGTCCATCGCCCGAAAGCTCGACGTCAAACGTCCGGAAGTCGGATTCCGCATGCCGGAACATCCTTTTTTCAAAGAACTCTTTCGCCTTTACGACAAGCCGATTCTCAGCACCGCAGCCAAACTTTCGGACGATGAAATTTTCACCGATCCCGAAGACCTCTGGAAACTTTTCGAGCATAAAATCGATTTGATGATCGACTGCGGAAATATCGACATCCACCCGACAAATATCATCAGCCTTGTCGGCAATACCGTCGAAGTCATCCGCGGCGAACTTTTGCCGGAACCCTAATTTTTGAAGACCTCTTCTAAAACTTGCTCTGGTGAGGAAATTAGGAGTTTGGAGTTCGGAGCGGAGCGAATTCCGTCGTTGCAGGGGGCGTTAGCAACGATATACGATACTGAGTAATTTCAATCTTCGTACGCATCAGATTGCTTCACCCTAAAGGGTTCGCAATGACGTGGAAGAAGGGGTTCGGGGCGACGGGAAACACTTCCCACTTCCCGCCTAGAAATATACCGTTTTCCCTGATGACAATTGGCGGTTTCTGTGGAACGTCGTATATAATTCCTAAAAGGAAGGCGAGTATGAAAAAATCCAGGCCGCCGTCCAAATGACAGCCAGCAAAAAACGGGTTTCCCGTTTGTAAGGGTGTAGCAAATGAATCGGCAAAAAGGCGGACAAGAGAATCAGCAGCGAAGCCAGACGAAATTCAACGCCCCGATACGAAAGGGAAAGCATTCCAAAAAATTCCAGCCAAATCCACAATCCCGTCGCAAAGGATTCAAATAAGCGCCGCCGCTTTCCCAAAAAAAGAGTCGCAACGCACAGAGTCAGGGCCAGCATTCGAAATGGCAAAATCTCGCCGGGCGGAAAATCTTTCAACGTCAGCAGCCACACAAAAATTTCATCGGCAAGCAAAACGATGGCGATCGAAGCCGAACGCAACGGCAGCGAAACATTCCCTTTAAAAAGAAACGGCGCGGGAAGCATGGCAAATATCGCTGCCAGCATATACAAAAAAGAGTTCATTTCACGGCCTCTTTCTTTTTCGCCAATTCTTTGATATAACGAACCAAAGCCTGCGCCTCGGATTCCGAAACACGCCCGGCAAAGGGCTGCATATAATTTCTTCCATGAAGCACTACCTGCACCAGAGAATCTTCGCCCAAGGAATCCAAACGGGAAAGGGAAAGTTCTTGCGGAAGCGGATAATATTCGTGGACAAAACGGCGATTCAGGCTACCGTCCTTGGCGTGGCATGCGGCACAGCGCGCATTCCAAAGAAACGCGACTTCCCCGCTAGAACGAACACGCAAGACATTTTCCCCTTTCACAAGGGAATAATCTTCCGCATAAGAAGTCGGCGCACCGCGATAGACAAAGCAATCGGTGGCAAGAGCGAACAATCCGAATGCCAAAGCAAAGGGCATAACCCGGCGAATCCCAAAAACTGAAATTCCGGCCATCAAAGCGAGGCCAAAAACAGCCACCACAGCCGCTATCGGGAAAAGCGCCGGCACCATCCGCAGCCAGGGGAAATCGGGAGCGGCATTCACCCAGCAAATAGCAAAAATTCCAGCCGCGATAACACCCAAAGCAAGAGATGCCGCAAAATCCTTTTTCGGAAAATTCGATTTTTCCTCTGGAGGAAGCTCTGACACTTCGGTTAAACTTTCTGGGAAAAAACGGCGAAGCAAAACCCGCAAAGACGCAAAAACAACGCAGAACATTCCCACTCCCCAAGAGATCAAGCCCCAGTCCACCCACGTCCACGCCAACGGTTCGCGCTGTACCAAAACGATGCGTTCCCACCACAAAATTCCCAGCACAGAAAAACAAATCAAAATTCGCAAAGCTCGCCGTTCTCGCCAATGCGGAATCCACAACAATTGCGGGATCAAAAAACCAAAGAGCAAAAGTTCCGGCTGCCAGATTCCCTTTGAAAAGGCTTCCCAAAGCCAGAACGCCAGCATCGCCCAAGAAAAGGACAAGAGCAAATCTTCCAAATGGCGCACCCGCTTTCCCGAAAACTCCACAAGAACCAGCACCAGACCCAGCCCCGAATAAAGCGCGCCGACAATAAAGTAGAGCGGGAAATAAGCCCCCTGCCAATGAGGGACGAAAGTCACCGCAAAATCCAACGAAACGATTGTATGCACCCAGAGTACCAACGGGAAAAGCACCCACGCCATCGGAAGTAAAAATTTTTGCAGCGGCGGAAAACGGTTTTTCAGCAAGTGCAATGCAAGGAAAACGCTCGACGAAACGAGATAAGCAAAAATCGAGAGAAAGTCCCAAACCAAAGGCGATTCGATATTCGCCCAAAACGCTCGCGCATTGGACAGAGGAAGCATCTCATAAAACCGCAAAGGATGCCCCAAATGCATCAGTGGGAAAATCACCGCGACAAGCAGAGCCGCCAAAGTCGAAAGCTCCGCCATCAACGCCACGCGATGCTGCCACTTAACGCCGAGAACCAAAAGAATCGCCGAAAGAAAAGTCCCCGCATGCGCAAGCCCTATCCAAAAGACAAAATTGGATATCGGCGTTCCCCAAAAAAAAGTCTGCGAAAGCCCCCAACTGGAAGGCCCCTGCGAAAGTGCGCCATACAAAGCCACCATTCCGGGAATCAGCAAAATCGTGCCGAAAACAAGCAGAAAGCGATTCATACCTTGTCTCTCAAGTAAACAACCGCTGGGAAAAAGCGAGCAACAGAAGCGGGAGCAAATACGCCCCGTCCCTGCGTGCAACGGACCAAATCCGAATCGGGATCCAGCCAATTTCCAAACACAATCGCCCGCTTAGGGCAAGCTTCGGCGCAAGCTGTCGAAACGCCTTTTCCCAACCATTCGTCGCCCAGGGTTTTCTCGCGAATCCGAGCGTCCTGCATCCGCTGAATGCAAAGGGAACATTTTTCCATAACGCCTTGCGGACGAATCGGCACTTCGGGATTAAATTTGTACGCAAGCCCGTTTTCTTCGGCACTCGTGTAATTAAATTTTCTGATATGAAGCGGGCAGTTCGCGCCGCAAAACCGGGTGCCGATACAACGCGGGTAAACCATCGCCGAAAATCCGTCGGGACTCGCCACCGCAGCCCCCGTCGGACAGACCTTTTCACAGGGAGCGTCGCCGCAATGCGCGCACATCACAGGAACATTCCCGCGCAATTCCAGCCAGTGCATATAACGTCCCTTTTCCGCTTCCTGTGGATTCACGCAGGGAACATTATTTTCCCGCATACACGCCAAAGCGCACTCGCCACAACCGTCGCAACGATCCAAATCGATTGCCATTCCCAAACGCACGTCGGCATTCGGAAACCGGGGGTGCTTCCCCGGGCGCGAAATTTCCACCCATTCTTCGGATTTCGGAAATTTTTTCCGAACCGCTTCGATTTCCTTTTCCATCTGTTTTAAAGAGGGCTTATTCTGTTTTGGGTGAAAATTTGAAGGTAAATTTTTGGCCGTTCGACGGCACCCCGCCAGCGATACGAAAGCAAAAGCCAGCGAAAGCATTTTCAAAAAAGAAGCTCGGGAAATCTTCATCGGTGACACCTTGCGCAATCCGTAGAAGACTCGGGAAATCCGCGCTCGCCACGATGACAAGCCAGACACTCTCCCATTTGAATTCGGGGACGCCTGCCCGCATCGATTTCGCGAAGCGAACCATGGCAAGTTTCGCAACTCACCCCCGCCTTGGCGTGAAGCCCGTGCGGAAACACGACGTTTGCCGGCAAGAGGCTTTCAAAAACAAACGGGCAATCCGGCGATTCGGCAAGCGCTTTTTCCAATCGCGTATTTTCGGGGGAATCCGTCAGCGGCAAATGATGGCAATCCATACAATCCGCTTTCGTAGGCATTCCCGCCCGAATGCCGCCTTGCGCTCCCAAGTGGCATTTGCCGCATTCAACGCCGATATTTTCCCCGTGCTGTTCATGACGAAAGGGAACGTTGGATTTTGCGTGAAAATAATCGGGAAAGGCAAGCAGATCCCACGTCAAAAGGCCTACGCCGCTCAACACCAGCGCGATGAAAAGAATTGCCAATGAACGTTTGTTTTTCACCGATTTCGCTCGAAGCAAAAGCACGGCTATCCGAAAATTCGAAGACCGCATTCCGCATCCGCCCTAAATCTACAATTTTCTTTCTTCCTATTTTCGCCCCTTCTCCCCAAATCCGAACTTGTCGCCGTCCGTCTATTACTATATTTGTCGCGCTAGGCAACTTCTAAAAATTTCTTTGTTTAGAAGTCGCTGATTCATATTCCCATCAAGGAAGTTCTCTTATGAAACGTACTCACAACTGCGGCGAACTCCGCAAAGAAGACATCGGCAAAACCGTATCCCTTGCCGGCTGGGTAGATCGTCGTCGCGACCTCGGCGGCGTCATTTTCGTGGATCTCCGCGATAAATTCGGAAAGACCCAGGTTGTTTTCAACCCGGAACGAAACGCCGAAGTTCACAAGATTGCGGACAAAATCCGGAACGAATATGTCATTTATATTACCGGCGAAGTCCAGGCCCGTCCCGAAGGCATGGAAAACGATAAACTGGCGACCGGCGCTGTCGATGTCAAAGTGGACAAGCTCGAAATCCTGAACGAAGCGCAAACCTCGCCCATCGAAATCAACAACGCCAAAGAAGAGAGCAAAGAAAACGACGACTTTAGACTGCAATACCGCTACTTGGATTTGAGACGTCCCTGGATCCAGAAGAACCTGCTTCTCAAAAGCCGATTCCTCAAAGCGGTTTACGACTTCTTTTACGCCAACGGCTTTGAAAACATCGAAACGCCAGTCCTCTGCAAATCCACTCCCGAAGGCGCCCGCGATTACCTAGTGCCGTCCCGCGTGAACCCGGGAAAATTCTACGCGCTTCCGCAAAGCCCGCAGCAATACAAGCAGCTCTTGATGATCGCCGGTTTTGACCGCTATTTCCAGATTGCCAAGTGCTTCCGGGACGAAGACCTCCGGGCCGACCGCCAGCCGGAATTTACGCAGATCGACGTGGAAATGTCCTTTGTCAATCAGGACGAAGTCATGGACATGTTCGACCAATTCGTCACGGACGTTTTGGGCAAAGTCTGGAATTTTGAACCGCCCCGCCACATTCGCCGCATGAAGTGGCACGAAGCGATGCTCAAATACGGCTCCGACAAACCGGACCTGCGTTTTGACTTGGAAATTCACGACGTATCCGAAATCGCCATCCAGTCGAACTTCGGCGTATTCAAAAATGCCGTCGCTGCAGGGGGCAAGGTTCGTGGACTCGCCGCAAAGGGCTGCGTGGATTTCACCCGCAAGCAAATCGACGATTTGACCGCCTACGTCGCCAAATACGGTGCCAAGGGTCTCGTGTGGATGCGCGTCAAGGAAAACGACACGGTAGAAACCCAGGTGGGAAAATTCTTCACTACGGAACAGCTGAACGCCTTGCGCGATGCGATTGAAGCCAAGGAAGGCGATATGATGTTCTTCATCGCCGGTCCCGAAAAAGTCGCAGCAACCGCTATGGGCCAGCTCCGACTGGAAGTCGCCCGCATCAAGGGTCTCCGCGATCCGAAAAAGCGCGAGTTCGTCTGGATTACGGAATTTCCCATGTTTGAATACAGCGAAACCGAAGGCCGCTACATGGCTATGCACCATCCTTTCACCAACCCGCTGCCCGAACATCTGCAAATGATGCTCGACGGAAATCTGAAAGACTGCAATGCCGAAGCCTACGACCTGGTTCTGAACGGCGTCGAAATCGGCGGCGGCTCCATCCGTATTCACGATCCCAAAGTGCAAGAAAAAGTGTTCCGCCTCTTGGGGCTTTCCGAAGAACAAGTCCGCGACAAGTTCGGATTCTTCGTCGATGCGTTCAAGTTCGGCGCGCCTCCGCACGGCGGTTTGGCTTTTGGCCTTGACCGCGTCGTCGCCACCATGGAAGGGCAGGAATCCATTCGCGACTTTATCGCCTTCCCCAAAAACACGAGCGCATCCAGCCCCATGGATCAGTGCCCGAGCGAAGTCGATGTCGCCCAGCTGAACGACCTGCATGTTTCCATCAATATGCTCGACAACCAAAAGAAAGCTTAAGGGTTTTCTCGATTTTCCGAAAGGCTTCCCGTTTGGGAAGCTTTTTTTGCAACAACGCGCCAGAAGCGGTCTCCCATCCCGCAAAAGAAATACGAAAACAGCCTCTCCCATTCGGAAGAGGCTGTTTTTAGTGAGTGTGTGGTCTAGGAAAATTTCATCCTATCCCTAATTTAGAAGAAATCGCAGACGAACGCCATCGCCGGGCATAAAAAACGTTGTAATGTTTTACAACAAATTAGAGCAAAATGACCACAAGCGACACCGCCACAATTACCGATGTCGCGGGCAAAATAAAGCGCCGCATCAAACGCCCGCCAATCACACAGGCAAGAATCCCCTTGCAAAGAGTATTCGCCAAAGCCGCAATCGCAATCGCCTTCCCCGCAGTCGCTATCAAAACCGATCCCGACTTCGCCATATCCAAAATGGAAAGGGTTATCGCATCCATTTCGGCAAGCCCCGTCACAAAACTCGAAAGAAAAAGCGCTTCGTTTCCAAAATATTTTTGAGTCGCATTGGCAATAAAAAGCACGACGGCAAAAATAAATCCGAATTTAATGGAAGGCAGCAGATTAAAAGGGTTTGTAAAATTTTCATGTTGCGCAGCATGACTCGCTTTATTTTTACGATGCAAAATGTATGCGCAAATCAGTCCGGGAATCGGCGGAATCAAAAGCGGCAAAGCCAACGACGAAGCCAGTTGCGGTACAAGGATGATGCAAATCAAATAAACCCGCAAATACATGACCGACCAAGAAATAATGATTCCCATCGACAACGACGCAGAATACTCGGCATTTTCCTTGCTTCGCCCAGCAAGTCCCAAGGTCAAAGCGGTACTCGACGCAAGCCCGCCAAAAAGCCCCGTCAGTCCAATTCCCTTTCCAGGACCAATCCACTTGATAAGCACATAGCCGACAAAAGAAATGCCCGAAATAAAGCAGACAAACAGCCACACTTTATATGGGGAAATGACTTCGAGTCCAACAGGACCGTAATTCTTTTCTGGAAGAATCGGAAGAATCACCGCAGAAATCAAGGCGAACTTGAGCGTGGCGATAATATCTTCTTTGGAAACCCGGTGCGCAAAAGAATGCAGCGGATCTTTGAACGTCAAAAGCCCGAGCACGCACACGGCGACAGCGACGCTTTCCAGAATGCGCCCGTAAAAACAAAGCCCCCCCAGCATAAACACTGCGAGAAGCGCGACACTGGTCGTAATCCCCGTGAGCACTTTAGAAAGGGCGATATGCATAGCGCCCAAAAGAATTCCGAGCACTAGAAGCAAAGCGACAAAGGGAACGACCGAATCCATTTGCTGGGACATCAACACTCCCAAAGCCCCGAGGATTCCCGCAATGGCAAACGTGCGGATTCCGGCGGAATGAAAAGCTTCATTTTGATAAGTATTTTCCCGCTGGAGCCCGATAATAAGACCTATCGCTACCGCACAAGCGAGCCTGTAAAACAAATTGAATTCCATATCCAGAAATCTACACTCTTCCCTTAAAAAGCGTACTAGCTCCGCGAAATGCTAAACCGCAGTTGAAATGCATGCGAGTGCCAGTTGAAATCGCTAAAATCGACGTCTTCGCCAAAAACATAGGTGTAAGCGATATCAAATCCGAGAGACCAGTTGCCGCTCACCCACCATTCCTTGCCCACTTCCAATTGCAGGCCAAAACCCGCAGCAACGACCTCCCCGTAAAAGCCATCGTTCCTGTAAAATTCATCCTCCAGCAAAAAAACTCCGCAAGAGCCCAATCCAAACGCCCCTCCGACAAAAAAGTTGTCCCAAATGCCGCCCTGCGCCGGATAGAAAACAACGCCCGGTCCCAGCAGGAAATTCAGGACAACCGCGTCGCTTTTCCTCTCATAAAATTCATTATAATAGTCTGAGGTAACTTCTCCCGAAGCTCCCGAAACGGAAAACACGCCAGCAATCACCAAGTGCGGATTGATTGCGCCACCGATTTTGATCGTAAAATGTTCAGCCAATATGTACGACAAGTCCACCGAGAATCTCTCCGACTCGTCCGATTCCACGTTCAAAAATCCGAGTCCCGTTTTAAAATTCAGAAAGAAACCATCGTGCACGCGGGGTTCAGCAAATGCCATCGCACAAATGGCCAAAAAAGCGACTAGAAAATTTTTTATGAAAACCTCCTTTTCCATTTCTTTCAATAGGTCGCCTCTAAAAATAGCTTTGATAATGCTTCGACTAGTTCGACAAGCTTACTAACCGGCGGTCCCTGAGTTTATCGAAGGGCAGCAGCCGTTTGTAGAACTAATCGAAGAGCGGCTGGGACGAGAATGGCCACAATAACGAACCTCGCCGCCGCTTTCAAGCATTTCCTGCAACAGAAAATATCTTGCTAAATTTTTCAAATGGATCTTTCGAAGCGCATCAAACGGCATATTACAGCGATACCCCACGAATTTCGGGCGATTTGCCACCCTGGATTCGAAAAAACGTGCGAAGCGGAATTTCGAAATTTGGGCTTTTCTGCCCCCATCCAAATTTCCTTCGGGGCGCTGGACTTTACCGCAAAGCTCGAAGACGCCTGGATGCTTTCCGCATTTTCCCGCACTTGTACGCGAATCCTGATGCGCATCGCCAAATTTTCCGCCGAAAATTTTGGACGCTTGGAAAAAAAATCGCAAAGCATTCCCTGGGAACTCTACTTTCCTCAAAATTCCCTTCCCACAATCCGCGTCACCTGCAAAAAATCGCGACTATACCATTCGGATGCCATCGCCGAACGTTTGCGCCCCCTTGTCGAGAACGCCCTCGAAAAATCGGGAGAGGAAAGCGCAATGCCGTTTGCGCAAAATCTGTTCGTCCATTTTGAAAACGACCTCTGCCAATGCAGCGTGGATCTCGCAGGCACTCCTCTTTACAAACGCGGCTTTGAACGCCATGTGGAAGAAGCGCCTATTCGCGACACCCTTGCCGCATCCATCCTTTTGGAGTCGGGGCTTTTGCAAACCCAGAAGCTCTTTGACCCCATGGCCGGCAGCGGTACATTTTCAAGCGAAGCGGCCCTTCTTTTGGCGGGAGCGAATCTTTGGAAAACCAGGAATTTCGCCTTGCAATCCGCCCCATCCTTTAGACCTGCGGCCTGGAACTTCATCACGAACAACACGCCGGGATTAAAGCTCGCCGACGACCTGAAAATTTTTACCGGGGACATTTCCACAAAAGCCTTTGAAACGCTGGAATACAATCTGAAAATCCAAGGAGCGGCTCCCTTTTTGAAACCCCTTCCGCCCGACGCATTGGAAATTTCCCACAGCGACTTTTTCCTTTTGCCCAAACCCAAAAGCTCTTACCTGCTGGTGCTGAACCCGCCATACGGGAAAAGGATTCACGCCGATGTTCCCAAACTCTACAAGGAAATCGGTAAAAAAATCCGCTCCGATTTTGCACTTTCACATTTTGCCGTCATCGCCCCCAACGCCGAAGCCGAAAAAGCGCTAGCAATTCCGTTCCAACGAAAAATCCGCACACTGCACGGCGGCATCGAAATTCACGTTCTCATCCAATAAAGAATTACACACAACCAAACCCAAATGTGCGAAACCGCCCACCAAAAGAAAGGCATTTCCGTGAATTTGGATGGGGCGTTTCCCGCCTGCGGCGGGTCGCTCCCTAGCGTTATCGCCTTCGGCGTCCGTTCAGCCAGCCTTCGGCGTGTCCGAACCCATTCGGGCGTCGGTCGCTAACGCAAAAACCGTTTTGAATCTTGCCGCGAAAAGAAAGGTTTCCCCCTTTCAACCCCATTCACTGTCCGCCTTTTTCCACATGACGGGCTTCTTCCTTTCCCCGCATCACCAGACTCTTAACAAGACCGAGCAAGGCACTCATTTCAAAACGGGTCGGCTCCAAACGCTGCAAAAATTCCCGAACAGCGGATTCCGTCCAAGTATTGTTCTGGTAGCGGTCCGTCAAATGCCCGTGCAAATACGACAAAAAATTTTCAATCTGCCCGATATTCGCTTTTTCAATGCGACCCCGTTTTAACGGAACCCGGTCCGTGCGCAAACCCGGATTATTCAAAAGTCCCGAACGGCAGAGTTCATAACACGCCGCCGTTACCGCCTGGGCAAGATTCAGGCTCATCTGCCCGGGAACGGGAATTTCGCAAATCATCGCGCAGCGTTCGATTTCTTCCAAGGAAAGTCCGCACGATTCCCGTCCAAAGACCAAAGCGATAGTGCCATCTTTCGGCAAGAACTCGGTAATGTGCGGAAGGGAGGTGTGCGGAATAATCGTATCAAATCGGCGACGGGAAAAAGCGAACGCATAATGCGCAGTCGAAAGTGCTTCGTCCAAGGAATGCACGACCTTGGCGCCATCGAGAATTTCCGAAGAATTGTGCGCCGTCCTGTAAGATTCCGGATTCACCGCATCCCGTTTCGGATAAACGATATACAATTCCGAAATCGCATTGCAGTGCATGGCTCGAGCGACAAAGCCCACATTGTGCGGATGCTCGGGTTCTACAAGGACAATTCGAAAAGTAAGCACTGGCGACCTCGATCAAAAATTAAATTTTCCACGCAAAATCCTTCCCGCGGATTTCGTTCCGTACAAATTCACACGATTCCGTTTTGGCTCCGTCAAAAAAGATGACGTGTTCCAATTTCACCTGGGCGGCAAGCTCCACGCCGGGCATAAGCACCGCAGCCTTGGCAAAGGGAAGAAGTTCAGCAGGAACGCCAAAATTCCCCACACCGAGTTCCTTTCGGCGAAAATCACAGGCGCGCATCAATCCTTCGGGAGAACCCATGTCAATCCACAAAGCTCCCCGTTGGCTCACATCTACAAACGGCGGCGTTCCCTGCTCGCAAAGGCGTTTCCAAAAATCGCGAATATCTTTTTCCGAAGAATGAATCATCTGCAATGCCCGCTTGGAATACCAGGAAATTCCCGAAAAAGTCGCTCGTTCTTTTGTACGCAATCCGAAGCGATTCTGGATTCCCGCCATATAGCCGGATTTCAAGGAAATCGTATTCACCGCCGGATTATCCACGGCGAGCAAGGCACAGGGCGCACCCGACGAACGGGAAAGTTTCAAAAAGGATTTCAAATCGAAACGGCAATAGCAATCGGAATTCATCACCAGAAGTTCATCGCAGGGATCTTCCGCATTCATCCGGAAAAGCGGTCCGCCCGTTCCCAAAATCTCCGGGGTTTCCACCCACACCTTTTCCACGCCGAAAGCCGTCGCCGCCTGCAAAAGCGATTCCGCCATATAATGCGCATTGATGTGGATATGCGCCTCGGGAACGGTGTGCGCCAAATCCATCTGATGTTCCAGAATCGTTTTATCGACAACCCGGACCAGCGGTTTTGGCATTTGCAAAGTCAGCGGGCGCAACCGGGTGCCAAGCCCCGCAGCAAGAATCAGTATGCGCACTTACAGTTCTCCGTTTTCAATAAAATCCTTCCGAAACGTTCCCGAGCCCAACAAAATATCGATGGGAAGCTTTTCATATTCGTATTCATAAGGAGGATTCTTCCAAGCGAAATCATTCGGATATTCATGCCGCAAATAACGCAAAATGCGAATCGCCATTTCAAAAGACCGGAATTTTTCCCTGTCCAGGACATGGATTTGCGCACCGCCGCAAATTTGCCCCGCGCCTTTATGAAAAGTCGGCTGAAAATAATTTTCCCGAAAATAGACGCCGGGCAATTTTAAACCGTTCAAGTAGCGGCAAAGTTTTTTCGCATCGATAAAAGGCGCGCCGAAAAGTTCAAACGGTCGAGTCGTGCCGCGGCCTTCGCTGACATTCGTCGCTTCAAAAAGGCACATCCCCGGATACACGATTGCCGTATCCAGAGTCGGCATATTCGGCGAGGGCATCACCCACGGAAGCCCCGTTTCATCAAACCACATCCGCGAATCGTAGCCGTCCATTTCCATCACATGCAGTTCGACATGCGGAAAGCATTCTTCTTGAAACTGGCGGGCAAGCTCGCCAATCGTCCTGCCATGCCGGATGGGCAATTTCCAAAGACCGACAAAGCTCGTATAATCCAAATCCAGAACAGGACCTTCCACCGTATTTCCCAAGGGATTTGGACGGTCCAAAACGATGACGGGGATATTCGCCTTTTCACAGGCTTTCATGCAAAGAAAAAGAGTCCAGATAAACGTGTAGTAACGGGCGCCGACATCTTGCATATCCACAAAAAGCACATCGATGTGGGAAAGCATTTCGGGGGAAGGTTCCCGCATTTTTCCGTAAAGGCTGTAAACCGGAATTCCCAGTTCCGGATCCACAGAGCCTTCCCATTCAATCATGTTGTCCTGGGTATGCCCCAGAATGCCGTGCTGCGGACCGAAAAGCGCGGACAATTTGAAAAGGTTGCCGTCAAAGCGGCGGAGAATTTCCAGGGAGTGGTGTAAAGAGGAATCGATGGACGCCGGGTGCAGGAGGGCCCCCAGACGCTTTCCGCGCCATTTTTGCGGATACGAATCTTCAAAAGAGGAATAAGCTAATCTGACTGTCATTATTTGCTATATTTTGAGGTGTAAACTAAAATATAAGTAGTTATATCAAACAAAAACGTAAATCCCATCAGGAAATCACAAATGCCTTATCTGAACAAAGTGATGCTCATTGGAAACATCGGCAAGGATCCCGAAACAAAAGTCACTCCAAGTGGCCGCAAGCGCGTATCCTTTTCACTCGCCACCTCTCGCCGCTACCGCGATGCCAGCGGAGAAACCCGCGAACAGACGGATTGGCACAACGTCGTCGGTTGGGGAAAAACCGCCGACATCATCGAGCAACTTGGGGTCCACAAAGGCATGACCCTCTATGTGGAAGGCACTTTGACCTATCGTTCCTGGGACGACCAGAACGGCCAGAAGCGCTATGCGACAGACGTCAATATGGAAACCTTCCAGCTTTTGACTCCGCGCAACCAGGGCAATTCTTACCAGAACAATAACGCTTACCAAAGCAACGGGTCTTACCAAAACAGCAACTCTTACAACCATCCTCCCCAGCAGCCTTCGACACCTAGCTACGGGCGTTCGCCGACAATCAATCCGCAGCCTTCGCTCCCGCCGATGGAAATGGAACAGCAGGACGATGATCTGCCCTTTTAACCTAGGCAAACAGGCGTAGCCATGCTGGCTTTTGATCTTATCGGTTTGGCGATACTGTGGAGTATCGGACTGCTGGCTCTAATCCAGACAATCAACTCCCGGAGCGCCATTCGCGCATCGCTTTCTGGAATCATTACCGTCGTGATTTTTTTGATTGCCTGCGTTTTCAGTTATCTGAAAATCGAGGGCTACGGCTCGTTCGTTTCTCCCGAGCTTTCCCCCACGTCCATTCTGGCGACAAATCTTGCCATTGGCAATGCGGAAAGCGGGACGTCGGATGGAAAAAAACTCTCGTCAGAGGATAGACCTTCGGGAGCGAGCAGCGCGACAAACGCCATCCATTCCTTGGAACGCTATGTCGCTTCGGCGGTAAAAATCGCCGATGAGGCAAACGCCTTGGCAAGCCGGATTCTTGCGACAAAGCCACTCGCCAACGACATCGACGAAGCAACGCGGGAAAAGGCGGAATCCAAAGCGCTCGCCATCCGGAACAAAACGGCTCAGCTCAGCGACAAGGCGACTTCCCTTTTTCACCCCAAGAGCGTCAGCCTGCAACACCAGAATCTGGTTCGGGCAACGGAAGGCCTACGCCTAGCGGGTTATGCGCTGCACGCCTATACGACAATGGAAAATTCCGCGGACAAGCAAGAGCAATTTGAACAAAGCATGCACCAGTCCGCAACCGCACAAAAAACGCTTGCCGGATTCAAGTCCGAACTCGACAAGCTCCAACAAAAATGATTTTATACACAAACAACAACAGAGGCCAACTATGAGTCGCAATGTTGCAATCGTCGGCGCCACCGGCGCAGTAGGGCAAGAACTGATTTCCATTTTGGAACAGCGCCATTTTCAATTGGATTCCCTAAAACTTCTCGCCTCCAAACGCAGTGCCGGGCGCAAAGTCCAATTCCGCGGCGAAGAATTGACGATTGAAGAACTCACCCACGATTCCTTCAAAGGCGTGGATATCGTATTCTCCTCCGCAGGCGCAGCCATTTCCCAGGAATTCCTCCCGTCTGCAGTCAAAGCGGGAGCCGTCTGCATCGACAACACCAGTTTTTATCGTATGGATCCTGCGGTTCCCCTAGTCGTTCCCGAAGTCAATCCGGAAGACATCAAATTGCACAAAGCCGAATTTGGCGGCAAGGGAATCATTGCGAATCCGAACTGCACAACCATCATGATGGTCGTCGTTCTCAACCCGATTGAAAAGCTTTCGCACATCAAAAAAATCCACATTTCTTCTTACCAGAGCGCAAGCGGAGCCGGTGCCGTCGCCATGGAAGAGTTGCAACAGCAATACCGCGACATTCTGGAAACGGGTTCCACCAGCCATATAGTCAAGTTCCCGCACCAGCTCGCCTACAATGTGATTCCGCAAATCGACAAGATGACGGAAAACGACTACACGAAAGAAGAGATGAAAATGTACAACGAAACCCGTAAAATCATGCACAGCGACGTTCGCACGAGCGCGACCTGCGTGCGGGTCAGTTCCCTGCGTTCGCACTCCGAATCCGTCTGGTTTGAAACGGAACGTCCGCTTTCTGTCGAAGAAATTCGCCAAGCATTGAAAAACGCTCCGGGAGTCACTCTCAAGGACGATCCGCAAAACTACGTCTATCCGATGCCTCTCGAAAGTGCCGGCCACGACAATGTTTACGTCGGTCGTATTCGCAAGGATCTGGCGGACGACAACAGCAATACCCTTTGGCTTACCGGCGACCAAATCCGGAAAGGCGCTGCGTTGAACGCGGTCCAAATCGGCGAGCTGCTATAATTTTTAGAAAAAATCCGAATGAACCGCTGGCGATATGAACTCCAGCGGTTTTTTTGCGCCCCCCCAAAAAAAATGGGAATCATGGACGAAGTTCTGCCTAGAAAATTACCCCAAAGCCTTGATAGTTTCATCATTGCGAAGCGCGAACGATGAATCCGTCATGGCGAGGAGCAGAGCGACCCATGAGTCTTGGGAACTTGTTCCCTTAGACGAATTGTCCCTTCCAGGGATACTTCAACTACGGAATCAGAGATTCTTAGTTTCAGGGATGCAAAGCCCCATGAGCCTTGGAAGCTCTGCTTCCTTTAGGCGAATTGTGCAAAGCCGAAGCAATCTTTGTTTGCATTAAAATTGCCTCGCTGCTATACAGCTCGCAATGACGGGCAACTGTCTTTATCCACCCACCCTGCTGTTTTGAGTTTAATATAGTCGTCCCTTAAATCCCGCCCAGCCCGCATAACTATTGGGGAAAACTGATTTCTACCCTGTGAAAATATTGCAAGGATTTCTAAAATATGACTGAAAACCTTGCATTTTTTATGTACAGACCGCCAAAATCCCACGCACAGACAAGCCTTTTCTGTTCCCTTGAGGAGCAGTTGAACCACAAGAACCCCCTCTACGTTCTCGCGAACAAGATTGACTGGAACAAGTTCGAGACCGAGTTTTCCAAATTGTTCGACGAAAAGATGGGTGCGCCAAACAAGCCGATCCGTCTCATGACCGGGCTCATCATCCTGAAGCACATCCGCAACGTATCGGACGAGTCC
>NZ_FUWU01000018.1 GCF_900167415.1 Fibrobacter intestinalis
GCGTTCAACTTCAAGAGGGCCATGAGGCGCTTTTTTGCCCTGTTGGAATGGCTGTACTTTTTTTTGCCTTCTGTGGAACGGAATGAACAAAAAATGCGAACGTCCTTATCTTACGTTCGCAAAGTGACTTTTTAAGGGCTGACTAAATATAATTGAGACTATTTGGTGGAAGACTGATTATCATTCCCCAATCAAAAATTCTATCTTTCCGCCCATGAAAAATTTTTACGTAACCACTCCGATTTATTATGTCAATGACGCGCCCCATATTGGGCACTCCTACACGACGGTCCTCGCCGACATCCTCACCCGTTTCCACAAACTTCTGGACTACCAAACCTTTTTCCTGACCGGCACCGACGAGCACGGCCAAAAAGTCCAGCGAGCGGCGGCAAAGCGCGGCGTTTCACCGCAGGAACACGTGGACGAATACAATCTGCGGTTCAAAAATCTGTGGAAGAAAATGGATATCGGCTACGACTTTTTCATTCGCACGACCGATGCCGACCACAAGCAATTCGTGAGCCAGTGCCTGCAAATGCTCTGGGACAAAGGGCAGATTTATTCCAAAGAATACGAAGGCTGGTATTCTGTCGGCGAAGAGCGTTTTTTCACGCAAGACGAACTCGACGAAAACGGCTGCGACCCGATCAGTCACCGTCCCGTCGATTGGATAAAAGAAAAGAACTATTTCTTCAAAATGGGTTCCTATCAGCAGCAACTGATCGACTATCTCGAAAGCCATAAAGATTGGATCGTGCCGGATTACCGCTGGAACGAAATCCGCGGATTTTTAAAACAGCCGCTGAACGACCTTTGCATCAGCCGCCCGAAAGCGCGCTTGAGCTGGGGCATTCCCCTGCCGTTCGATACCGACTATGTGACCTACGTCTGGTTTGACGCCCTGTTGAACTATGTGAGCGCTGTGATGAAATTGGACGAAAACGGCAATCTGGTTCCCCGAAGGACATTTGCCAATGGAGAACCTATTTGGCCGGCATCCTACCACCTCGTCGGCAAGGACATCATCACCACGCACAGCGTTTACTGGCCGACCATGCTTTTCGCTTTGGGATTCCCTCTCCCGAAACACATTCTGGCGCACGGCTGGTGGCTCGTCGGCAACGACAAAATGAGCAAGACGACGGGAAACGTCGTCAATCCGATGGATTACATGGAAAAATACGGCGTCGATTCTTTCCGCTACTACCTCGCCCGGGATATGGTCGTCGGTCAGGATGCTAGCTTTACGCACGAAAGCTTTATCCGGCGCATCAATGGCGACTTGGCCAACGACTTGGGAAACGTCGTCAATCGCGTTCACCGGCTGGTTCTCACCCATTTCGGCGGAGTTCTGCCCAAGCCCGAATTCCCCTTTGGAGACGAAGAAAAAGCCATTCAAAATCAGTCCGAAAAATTGAGCGCATCCGTCAATGCCCTGCTGGAAAATGTGAAACTTTCCCAGGCCGTCGAAGAAATCATGTCGCTCGTGCGCTCCGTAAACCGCTACTTTGAAGTCAAAGCTCCATGGAAAATGGCCAAGGAAGAAAGTCGGAAGGGCGAACTCGCCACCGTACTCTTCACCGCCGCCGAAGCCATCCGCTTGGCGCTCAGCTTTCTTTCGCCCATCATTCCGTCCAAAAGTCGGGAAGGTCTCGCCATGCTCGGCACTTCCCTCGACAGCGTTCAGGATTTGAACTGGGGAAAATTCCAGGGCGGCGAAAAATTTGGCGAAGGCGCAGCCCTTTTCCCGCGGATCGTCGAAGAAATCAAAAAGCCCGAAGCGCAAGCAAAGCCCAAGCAAAACAAGCCTCTTTCGGCAGAAGACGTCCCAGCGGCGATGGATATCCGCGTGGCAAAAATTGTCGATGTGCAAAACCATCCGGACGCCGACTCGCTCTACGTGCTAAAAGTCGATGCGGGCGAACCTGAAATGCGCACCATCTGTTCGGGCCTTCGCGCAAGCTATACTGCGGAAGAACTCCAAGGCCGCATGATCGTCCTTTTTGCCAACCTCAAGCCCGCCCCGCTCCGCGGCATCATGAGCAACGGGATGCTCTTTGCCGGCGACACCAATACGGAACACGTCTGCAAACTGCTCACCCCACCCGAAAGCGCAAAACCCGGCGACCGCGCCCTCTTCCAGGGAATCGCCCCTTCAGCGGAAGCCCGCATTCTCAAGGTCAAGGATTTTGAAAAAATTTCGCTCGACGTACACGGCCAAGTGGTTTTCTGCGGAAAGAACGCTCTGGAAGTGAACGGACAGCCCGTCAAATGCGACGTGGCGGAAGGCGCAAAAGTCCATTAAATCCGCACTTTCGGCAACGCGCATGTATTCCGAACGCAAATTTTTGAATCTTCCGCCCAAGACCCGCGCCAAACGCTTTGCGGAACTTTTGCGGATTCTCATTTTGCAGCTGGGAAACGACATCGCCCAAGCCAAAAAGGAATACGGCGATTACGCCGAATGGGCGAAGCTTCCTCCCGAAAAACGGCTGGACGGCAAGAACCAGGCGGAACTCATCGAGCTATACAAAAACTTTCGGCAGGAATGCGGACTCGGTTTTGAACGGGACGTGTATCTGGAAAACGAACCCGGCGACAGACAGGATTCCGTTTTGCCCACGCTGCCTTATAGCGTCCTGGCGCACAATCTGCGCAGTGCTTTCAACGTCGGCTCCCTATTCCGCACAGCCGATTGCTTGGGACTTGAAGCGGTCCACTTGTCCGGATACACACCCGACATTTCACACGCCATGCTGAAAAGCGCCGCCCGGGGAACTGAAAAATGGGTAAAGAGCCAACGCTGGGATTCGCCGCTGGACTGCATCCAAAATTTTCGGCAGCAGGGCTACGCCATTTTGGCACTGGAAACCGGCGAAAACGCCATCCCCATTCAGAACGTCGTCTGGCCTAAAAAAGGACTCATCCTGTTGGGAAACGAAGAGCTGGGAATCGCTCCGGAACTTTTGAAAGAATGCTCCCTGAAAATCGAAATTCCCATGGCCGGCAGAAAAGCGAGCTTGAACGTCGCCAGCGCCTTCGCTATTTTAGCCTACGCCATCCGGAACGCTTACGGATTCTAACATACCCCAATTTTCCATTCCGTCTTTCTATTTTTAAAATATGGATTTGTCTTCGATTCCGGGGCTTGGACCCAAACGGCTGAAAGCGCTTTCCGAATCCGGACTGCACTCGGTTTCCGATTTGCTTTTCAACATTCCGCGCACCTGGCTCGACAGGACCCGCCTGAATAAAATCGCCGAAAGCAAAGTCGGCGAAAACGTCATCTTTACGGGCGTGATTCGGCGTTCGGGAATTGTGCCGGGCAGAATGAGCCGGGTCTTAGCCGTTCTGGACGACGGAACAGGGCAAGTGAACCTCGTTTTTTTTCGCGGGGCGAGGCATTGGGCCAAGACGATTACCGTAGGAAGCCGTTGGTGCGTCATCGGCAAGCTCGGCGATTACCGCGGCCTCCAGCTGGTCCATCCCGAAATGCAAAGAATGGAAGAGGGCGAAGAATTTGCCGGCGGAATCGAACCCGTCTATACCATCACCGAAGCGGAACACGCGGCCAAAATTGAGCAGAATTTTTTCCGAAACCTGTATCCCAAAATTTTTGCATTGCCCAATCTTTCGGTTCCCAATGCGCCACCGTCGGAACTGACTGACTATATGGGAATCGCGCCCGTTATCGAAAATTTGAAACGGCTGCATACGCCCAAAACCTTTGTCGAAGCGATGCAAGCCAAGCAGCAACTGAAAAAAATCGAACTGCTCCCCTTTTGCCTGCGGATGAATGTCCGCCGCCGCAATCTGGTCTTTCGCGGAAAAGCGCGTGACATCGACCAGGAGCTTCTGCAAAAAGCGCAAGCGTCCCTGCCATTTGCACTGACCCGCGGACAAAAAGACGCCGTCCAAAAAATTCTGGACGGACTCCAAGGGAAAAAGCAATTCCACGCCCTGCTGCAAGGCGATGTCGGCAGCGGAAAAACCGTCGTCGCCATGCTTGCCATGCTCGCCGTCGCCCAGTGCGGCGAACAATGCGCCCTCATGGTCCCCACCGACATTCTGGCTCGCCAGCACTATAAAAATCTGAAGCCCTTTTTCGACGCTGCCGGCATCCGTTCCGCCCTGCTTTTGGGAGCCTGCTCCGCCGCCGAAAAAAAGACGATTTCCGGAGAGCTGCAAATGGGACTCACGCAGATCGTCATCGGAACCCATGCGCTGTTTTCCAAGGATGTCCTCTTTAAAGATCTCACCTTTGTCGTCATCGACGAGCAGCATCGCTTCGGCGTAAACCAAAGGGAAGCCCTGCTAAAAAAAGGAACATACCCCGATTTGCTGGTCATGAGCGCGACTCCCATTCCCAGAAGCCTGGCCATGACGATTTACGGGGATCTGGAACCCATCATTTTAAATGAGAAACCCGCAGGTCGAAAGCCCGTCAAGACCCGACTGGTCGCCCCCGCCAAACGGGACGATATGAAAAAATTCATTTTGAACGAAGTGCAAAACGGCAACCGCTGCTATTGGGTCGTAAGCCGTGTTGAAATCGACGACGAAGGCGGTTCTCGGAGCGTCGGCGAAGTGCAGGAAGAATTGGAATCATTCAATTCCCATTGGAAAGTCGGAGCCGTCCACGGACAAATGGACGAAACCGAACGCGATGCCATCTTAAATGCCTTTGCCAAAGGCGACATCCAGGTTCTTGTGGCGACGACGGTCATCGAAGTCGGCGTGAACGTTCCCGAAGCCAACCTGATGGTCATTGATGCGCCCGAACGCTTTGGACTCGCCCAACTGCACCAGCTGCGCGGACGCGTGGGCAGAGGAAATCAGGAAGCCTGGTGTTTTTTAATCGTCCCACAGCAAAGCCCCGCCCACGAACGATTGACCCATTTTGCCAGCACCGACGACGGATTCAAAATCGCCGAAATGGATATGCAGGAACGCGGCGCGGGAAATCTGGAAGGTTCAGAGCAAAGCGGGGCCTGGGTTTTCCGCTGGTTCGACTGGATTGCCGACCAGGGACTGATTCAAAAAATGCTCACCCTTGCCGAAGAAATTCTGGACAACAAACCCGGATTTTCCAAAGAGACGCAGGAAAAAATCCAAAACTGGTACGCCGCCCTTCCCCAAGGAAACAGCGACGGCGTGCATTAGGAGTGGTAGCTGGCGTTTTGAAAATTACCAGCGCAAGGCGGATTCTAGCAAAGGGCTAGCCCTATGGGTCTTTATACAAAAAATGCCCGCATTTCTGCGAGCATCCTTGTTTCATCAATATGAAAACTACTTTTTGGCATCTGCAGCCGGAGCAGCAGCGGCTGCAGGAGCTGCGGCAGCTGTCGCATCTGCCGTTTCAGCAGCAGCGGCTTTCGCTTTCGACTTCGTAGAAATCGTAAAGATTACGGTGCGTTCCGGAGAAGCCAATTCGGCACCTTCCAACTTGAGATCCTTCGCATAGAAAGTCGTTCCCGCATGGAAGTCGGTAATGTCCAGAGCAACGTTTGTCGGAATCTTTTCCGGAACCGTGCTGAGTTTGATATACCGGGTAATCTGGGAGAAAAGACCGCCTTCATTTTTGACGCCGACGGGGAGACCGCTCAAAACGACCGGGACGCGAATCGTGACCGGCATTTTTTCGTCAATCTTGAGGAAGTCGATATGCTCGATGGCAAAAGAAATGGAATCTTTCTGATAGCTGTAAATGACAGCCGGATTGCCGACCTTGCCATCAATTTCAAGATCCAGAAGCGTATAGCGCTTGCCCGGAGCGAGAATCTTCGCCACATCCTGAGCCTTGACGCTGATACTTACCGACTCTTGACCCTTACCATAATAGACCGCCGGAATCAAGCCTTCCTTACGAAGACGACCTGTTGCGCGCGACGACCCTGCTACTCTCGAGGTTGCTTTGAGTGTTGTAAGCTGCATTTTTTCTCCAGTAAAATAAAAAACCTATTGGGGTAGCTGGACTCGAACCAACGAATAACAGAATCAAAATCTGTTGTCTTACCAACTTGACGATACCCCAAAGGGTTTCCCAAAGATAGAAAAGTTTTTTCCAGTTCGCAAGGTATCAGCGCAAAAAACCGCAAAAGAAATCAGTAACGGCTTCATAACGGACAGTGGGCGCCAATTTTTTCGCTGCATTCTCCGCTTGCAAGCGAGAGGGAAACACGCCGAAAACCGAAGCTCCAGAGCCTGACATGAGGGCAAAGTCCGCTCCCAACGACAGCATTTCCTGTTTGAGGCGGGCAATCGGCGGGAACTGGGGCAAAACCGTTTCTTCAAATTTATTGAACGCGCCCGACTTGAAATCGGCGAAATCGGATTTTCGATAGGCCTTCCAACGGGCATCCCCGGAAGGAATGCAACCCGCATAGGCGGCCTTTGTAGGCACGGTACACAGCGGGGTCGCCACCAGCAAAGCGGAACCCGCGGGCAATGTCAATGGAGAAAGCGGAGTGAGCCTGTCTCCAATGCCTTCGGCAAAAGCGCTGCCCCCGCAAATCAAAAAGGGAACGTCCGCACCGATTTTCGCCCCCAGCGATTCCATTTCCCGCGAAGAAAGATTCAAGTTCCACAAACGGTTGAGCAGCCGAAACGCCGCTGCGGCATCGGCACTGCCCCCACCGAGCCCCGCCCCGAGCGGCATCTTTTTTTCCAGATAGAAATCCGCGCCCGCCCGAACGCCAAGCTCCTGTTTCAACAGAAGCGCAGCCTTATACACCAAATCTTTTTCTAGGGGATATTCCTGTGGAAAGTTGTAGCGCACGGAAATCTCCCCCGACGTATTGGCCTCCGCAGAAAGCTCGTCGCCCACATCAATCGTCTGGAAAAGAGTTCCCAAATCGTGATAGCCGTCGGGACGTTTGTCCAGAATGTCCAAAAAAAGATTGATTTTCGCCGGAGCAAATTCATGAATCATCTGAAAAATCCTTTTGTTTTGTAAGAACCGAATCCGTTTAAAACTTCCTGTTTAAGAGACCATTTGTGAGAGTCGCCAATGCGATGCACCGCAACAATTTTTTGAAAATACATTTTTAGAGGTTGCCATAAATCGTGTCATGGACGACAAGCGTATCCCGAATGAAAATCGTATCGTGAACGAAAACCGTGTCATGCACAAACTTGGTGACCGTCACCGTCACGACAACAGAATCCGGAACGGGATCTGCCTTTTTTTTCGGCGGCGTCGCATTTCCAGATGAAGAAGACTGCGGCGATTTTTCTAATAGGGCACTCGACGAAGAAAGGACGACTCGCGAAGAAGAGGAACTCGCCTGCGAAGAAAGATTTTGGCTGGACGAACTGGAACCAGCGGGAGCGGTTTTCGCTTTTTCAATTTCCGCCGAGAGCGAATCCCGGCGTGCGCCCAGCTCTTTCAGGTGCATCTTGTAACGCGATTTCCGAACGGAACGCCGTTCCCGCGAATAACGCCACTGCGTTTCTTGAATTTCATTGTCGATATCGGCGAGCTGCTGATACATGGCACCTTCGCCCTGCGGTTCCGCCTTGGAACTGAAAAAACTCGTAAAGGAATCCCACAAGGATTTCTTCTGGGGAGAATCTTCCGCAAAAGCGTTCAAAGCCAACGCCGACAAGAGTACAAGAAAAAATTTTCTTTTGAACATGGCACAACAATAAAAATTTTCACTCTCCCTTGTCCAAACCGGCATTTCTTTATTACATTTGTAACGTCTGCGGAAATAGCTCAGTTGGTAGAGCGTCAGCTTCCCAAGCTGAACGTCGAGGGTTCGAGTCCCTTTTTCCGCTCGAAAAGAACCCACTGGTGCAAGCCAGTGGGTTTTCGTTTTCTGCAAAATTTCGAGCGAATTTTTCGTTTTTCCAAGAAAAGCACCCTTCGGGGTGCTTTTTCTATTACAGGCGTTTCAAAACCGCCTGTGCATGATGGAAGAAGCCTTCGGTATTCGCCATTTCCGCAATCGCTTTGCCGTTTTTCAGAATCGCCTTCTGCGAATACTGGATGACGCTCATGCGCTTGACAAAATCATAAACGCCGAGAGGACTCGAAAAGCGCGCCGTCCCATTGGTCGGCAACACGTGATCCGGACCGGCAAAATAATCGCCGACGGGTTCGCTGGACCAAGGACCGATAAACACGGCTCCCGCGTTCACAATGCTTTGGGAAAGCTCTTCCGCTTCTCGCGTCATGATTTCCAAATGTTCCGGAGCGATCCGATTGGCAATCGCCACGCCATCGAACCAATCCTTGACGACCAGAATCCGCCCGAAATTTTCCAGGACCTTTTCGAGCAGTTCCTTTTTCGGGGAACGCTCCACCTGCTCGTCCACGCATTCGGAAATCATTTTAGCGGTATCCATATTGTCGGTAATGCAGAGAGCCGCTTCAAAACCGGAGCCGTGTTCCGCCTGGCTCAAAAGGTCAGCCGCCACAAAATCGGGATCCGCCGAGGAATCCGCCAAAACGAGAATTTCCGAAGGGCCCGCAATCATGTCGATATCCACGACGCCAAAAACTTCCTTCTTGGCAATTGCCGCAAAAACATTTCCCGGCCCGACAATCTTGTCCACGGGTTCAACGCCTTTCGCGCCGTATGCGAGCAGCGCAATCGCCTGTGCGCCGCCGATGTGGTAAACTTCCGAAATGCCGAGTTCGCGGAGAACGAAAGCGACCGACGGATGAATCCCGTCTTTTGCCGGAGTCGTCACGACAATTTCATCGACGCCCGCGACCAAAGCCGGAACGGCGTTCATAATCACCGTGCTGGGATAGACCGCAGCACCGCCCGGCACATAAAGCCCGACACGCCGCATAGGGCGAATCCGTTGTCCAAGCACTTCGCCATTCTTGCCCTGAAACGAAAAGCCCTTCAGGTCATTCAATTCGTGCTGATGAAAAGCGACAGCGTTTTTGATCGCCTGGCGCAACGCCTTTGCCAAAGTCGGGGAAACTTTGTCGGCGAGCTTTGCGATTTGGCTTTCTGAAACCGACAGCTTTTTACCCTGAAGTCCGTCAAACTTTTGCGCATATTCGACAGCCTTGGCCATGCCGCCCGTGCGCACGTCTTCCAGAATCTTTTTGACTTTCTGGTGAATTTCTTCCGTCGGAGCGACACCCCGCGCGCAAATGCGATCGACTTCTTGCGAATTCTGCTTGACCTTGATGATTTTCATTTGCCACTTCCTTTTAAGGATTCCAGATACAACTTGTAAGAGAGCCCGTCCACCAGAGCAAACCACGAGGCCTCGATGATGTTCGTCGAAACTCCCGCCACGTGCCAGACCCCGTTTTCGTCGCCAAAGGTACTCCAGACCCGGACATGGGCATCGGAACCGACATTCGATCCGAGAACGCGTACTTTAAAATCCTTCAGATGGACGTTTTTCATATAGGGATAGTAGGGCACGAGCGCTTTGCGCAATGCCGCATCCAAAGCGTTCACCGGGCCATCGCCCTCCGCCACCTGATGGCTTATCTCGTCTTTGACGCGCAGCTTGACGGAAGCCTGCGACACGCTGACGCCCTGTTCCGAACGGTCCTCGATGACGCGGTAATTCTCCACGGAGAAAGGCGATTCAAAACGCCCGAGAGTGCGATAGACGAGCATTTCAAAACTCGCTTCAGCACTGTCGAAATGCCAGCCCGCATTTTCGCGTTCCTTGATCAAGCGCAAAAGATTCTGCACCTTCGGATCTTTCTTGTCCACTTCGATATGCAGCAGTTCCTTGATTTTTTCCACCACCAGGGAACCGCCCGCCTGATCGCTCGTCACAAAGACGCGATTGTTCCCCACCAGTTTCGGATCGACGTGTTCAAAACTCCGGGAGACCTTCATCACGCCATCGATATGGGCTCCGCCTTTGTGGGCAAATGCCGCATCGCCAACATAAGGCGAATGGACGTCACTCGGGAGATTCACAATCTGATCCAAAGCGAGGCTCACCTTGCGGAGTTCCTTCAAATTTTTACCGCAATAGACATTCTTTTGCAATTTCAGAACCAGATCGGCAGCGATAGTCGTGAGGTCCGCATTGCCGCAGCGTTCCCCGTAGCCATTCAACACGCCCTGAATCATTTGCGCACCAGACTTGACCGCCACCAAGGAATTGGCCACGCCGACTCCGCTATCGTTGTGCGCATGAATGCCGAGCGGGACATCGGTCACTTTTTTGACCTCTTCAAAAATCCCTTGCAACTCCCAGGGCATCGTGCCGCCGTTCGTATCGCAGAGGACGATAAAATCCGCGCCGCCGAGAGTCGCCGCCTTGATGGTTTCCAGCGCATATTGCGGATTCGCCTTGTAGCCGTCAAAGAAATGTTCCGCATCGTAAATGACTTCTTCGGAATGCTCCTGAAGAAAACGGATGGAAGATTCTATCATGTCCAGATTTTCTTCGAGGGTCGTGCGGATGACGTCGGTAACGTGCAAGTCCCAGCTTTTGCCAAAAATCGTTTTGACCGGAGCGCCGCTCGCCACCAGAGCCTGAAGCAGCGGGTCGTTTTCCGCCAGAATCTTGGGACGGCGAGTGCTGCCGAACGCCGCCACTTTCGCATGGCTCAACTGCATTTCGCCAATGCGCTTAAAAAATTCGACATCCGTCGGATTGCTGGGATTTGGCCAACCCCCTTCGATATAATCGAATCCAAAAGTGTCCAGCAATTTGGCGACCTGCAATTTGTCCGCCAAGGAAAGGGAGATTTTGCGGTCCTGATTGCCGTCGCGTAAAGTAGTATCGTAAAGAAATACGTCTTGCATAGCGATTTCAATTTAGCAATAAAAAATTCGCTTTTTGATTTTTTTACCGAGCAACCATGGCGGAACGCACCGATTCCGCCTTTTCCTTGCCTTCCAAAAGTTCCAAGAGCGCAAAGCCGAATTCTTCCGCCGTTCCCGGAGCGCGGCTCGTGAGCAATTTGCCATCGACAACAACCCGTTCCTGGGAATAGGAACCGCAATGCGGCAACACATCCGTTTCCGTAGAAGGATAGCTGGTAACGCGCCTGTCGTGCAAGATTCCCGCCGAAGCGAGAACTGTCGGCGCAGCGCAAATCG
The DNA here is from genome assembly GCF_900167415.1 of Fibrobacter intestinalis. Taxonomy (GTDB): domain Bacteria; phylum Fibrobacterota; class Fibrobacteria; order Fibrobacterales; family Fibrobacteraceae; genus Hallerella; species Hallerella intestinalis. Next base: position 11,046 of record NZ_FUWU01000018.1, read on the forward strand.
CCATCACCCATTTATCCGCCGACGCAAAGGAACGGACCGCATCCAGAACCGCTTCCGAAGCCCGCAGATTTTCTACGCCCAAACTGCCGCCGGGCAAAAACACTCCCGAAAACAACGAAATGTCCACGTCCGAAAGCAGCACGTCCGCCTTGACCAGCAAGCCGTGCGCCCCCTTCACATTCAACTCTTTGCGGATACTCGCCAGCAAGACCTTCACGCCGCCGCGAAGCAAAATATCGAACGGGACGACCATTTCCGTTTCTTCAAAACCGTCCGCCAACAAGAACAAAAAATGATTCTGCATAAAACTTCCTTTGGTTTTTGCAAAAAATACATTTTCAAAAAAATCGGAGACGACCGTTGCACTGTCGGTCTTTCAAAAAAACGGAACCCATATACAAAATTCCACCGATTTGCTTGGTTGGTGCCCTTCGATAAACTCAGGGACCGTCGGTTAGTGAGCTTGTCGAACTAGTCGAACCATGGTCAGAGGTTTGTAATTAGTGATCAGTGATTAGTTGTCAGTTGTTAGACTTCATAGGGAAAACAGCATCCTCCTACGAGCATCCCTGAAATTTGGAATCTTTGATTCCGTAGTTGAAGTATCCCTGCAAGGGACCGTCATTGCGAATTTGCCAAGGAGAAAATCAGCCACATTTGAAAGCGACCGTCACCCCGAACCCCGAAGGGGTTATACGACACTTGTCAATTTATTGACTTAGTGGAGTTATCCTCTATGTGGATATACGACACTTGGTAACTTTGTTACCTTAATGGAGTTATACTCGAAGTGTAGAAGCAATCCTTTTCTCGCTGACAAGATTGCCACGGCGCTATCGCTGCTCGCAATGACGAGATGCCTGCACAGATTAAGCATCCCTGCAAGGGAGAATTCGCCTAAAGGAAGCTGAGCCCCCAAGGCTTATGGGGCGCAGACGAGCATCTCACAGTCTGCGAGAAGAATTTATTATGTGAAAAGAAAATTCCCACTTTGAAGAAGAGTTCACCTTGCGAAAGATAATTCACACTTGGGAATGCGGACAAAAAGTTGGACACAATTGAGGTCCGTACATGCCCTATTACTCCTTATCACAGATAGCCAAGGCGCTGAAAACAGCTACTCTTCCTTGGAATGCCCCGGGCATTCGCCGCCGCAGGGACAGTGGAAGCAATCGCCCGTTTCCGCATAATCCTTGCCCGTCCAGCAATACGTGCAAAGCTGTTCCGCCGGAAGCCCAATCGCATGAACCAAATCGTCAATGCGCTGAAAGGCGAGCGACGTCAGATTCAATTTGTTGCGGACGTATTCCACCATTTTTTTGTAGGGTTCGCCGTCCGGATTCGTATATTTTTCCACATCCGCGTTCTCACCTTCCTGTTCCCGAATGTATCGACGGGTAATCAAATCGTATTCGCTTTTAGAACGGGAAAAATTGATGAATTTGCACGGATAGACAAGCGGCGGGCAGGCGATGCGCATATGCGTTTCCTTACAACCCATCGAATAGAGTTTTTCCGCCTGCTTTCCCAGCTGGGTTCCGCGGACAATGGAATCGTCACAAAAAACAAGACGTCTGTCCTTGATAAGCCCGGAAATCGGGATGAGCTTCATCGACGCGACGTGTTCCCGCTGACGCTGGTCCTGCGGCATAAAGGAGCGCGCCCATGTCGGCGTGTATTTGACAAACGGACGTGAAAATTTGATTCCCGCTTCATGCGCATAGCCCAGCGCATGGGAAGTTCCCGAATCGGGAATGCCGCAAGCCGCATCCGCAAGCGTAGGCGTTCTTTTCGCCAGCGCGCTCCCACAACGGTAGCGGGTCATTTCCACATTGCGACCTTCATAGCTGGAAGCGGGATAACCGTAATACACCCAAAGGAAAGAGCATATCGCCATTTTCTTTCCGGGAGGAACCAGAGTCGATTCTCCATCCGGCGTCAATTCCACGACTTCGCCCGGGCCCAAATCGCGTACATACTCGTATCCGAGATTGGGAAGCGCGCAACTTTCCTGCACGGCGATCATCGCCCCGTCCTTTTTGCCGATGACGATAGGAGTTCTGCCCCACTTGTCCCGGCTTGCGTAAAATTTTCCACTGCGATCCAAAATCAGGAGAGAGCAGCTGCCCTTCACCTTGTCCTGAACATAGCGAATGCCATCCACAATAGAATCCTGCGTGGCAATCAGGGCCGAAACGACTTCGGTCGGTCCGACCATTCCGCTCGTCGTCGAAAACTGGAGCTGCATACAGTTGTTGCGGAAAAGTTCTTCCTTCAATTCTTCGATATTCGAAATAAGCCCGACAGTGACAATCGCAAACGTCCCCAGTTTTGAAGTCATCACGAGCGGCTGCGGATCGGTATCCGAAATCACTCCAACGCCGACGTTTCCCGAAAAAGAGCGGAGGTCATGTTCAAATTTGCTGCGGAACGGCGTATTCTGGATATTATGAATCGAACGGTGAAAATTGCCGTCCGGCTTCAACACGGCCATGCCGCCCCGATGGGTTCCAAGATGTGAATGGTAATCGGTTCCATAAAAAAGATCGCTGACACAATCTTGTTTAGAAACAACGCCACAAAAACCGCCCATATACAGCTCCTTGATTCAAAAGGATTTTTTCGGAAAACAAAGATAGAAAATTACCAAGACTTGAGAATAGCGCCAAAACGGGAAAAACGCCGTCTCAGACACATACGATGGAGATGGAAGAAAATTTCTGCCGCCCTTCGATAGGCTCCGAGACCGCTGGTTAGCGTGTTTCGACAAGGCAATTTTTAATGGAGGCCTTATTAAACTTTTACATTGATAAACGTCCATTTTCCAAAAAGAAATCTAGTTTCGTAAAAAGCATTTTTTGAGGAATGAATATGCGGATTTTCATGACTGGCGGAACCGGCTTTATCGGCCACTACGTGGCCAAGGAACTTGTAGCTTGCGGACACGAGATTGTGATTCTCACCCGGCACCCGGACAAAATTCCAACGCTTGCCCATCATCCACAAGTCACTCTGGTGACAGGATCCATTCAGGACGTTGCCGCCATATCCAAAGGACTCGAAGGCTGCGACGCCTGCATCCATATCGCACTAGGCTGGGGAGAGACCCCTCTTTCCATGCTGGAGAACGACACCCGATCTTCCGTCCTTATTTTGCAAGCCGCCGCCAAAGCGGGCTGCCAAAAATTCATCTATACCAGCAGCACGGCGGCCATGGGAAAATTCCGCGCCGTCATGAACGAAAATGTTTCAAACATTCCCATCGACCTTTACGGAGCGACCAAAGCTGCCGGCGAAGCCTTTGTACTGGGCTTTCGCTCCACGTCGATGAAAAGGAACATCATCCGTCCCGGCTACACCTTTGGAAACCCCGCGTTTTCATCCGATGGGGTAAGCCAACCGGACAAGCGTTTCGCCTTGATGGCGCAGGCGATCGTTCGCGGCGGCGAAATTTCTCTCATCAAAAACGATGGCACACAGTTTATTTCGGCGGCGGATCAGGCCAAACTATTCCATCGGGTTCTCGACAGCGATTACAACGAAGAAATTTTCCTCGGACTCGGTTCGTCTTGGATTTCCTGGCGCAAAATAGCCGAAAGCATGATCGCCAAATACGAAGCCATCACCCGACAAAAATGCTCCGCAAAAATTGTGGAGCAAGATCTGGGATGGTCCGACAGACCCATGCTGTTTTCCGTCGAAAAAATCGCAACCACATTCGGATTAAGCTTTGACGCCCACGCCGAAATTGAAAACCACATCGAGTGGCAACTCAAGAAGACGCTAGCGAATTCTTGAGAAAAGCAATTGCTTTGTGGTAAGAAGGACTCAGCGACTCGTAAAGTTCCAACACGCGCAAAAGCCGTTTTTTTCCCGGTTCGATATACGCTTCAAAGCTCTGGATTTTCTTTTCCGTCGAAAGGAAACAGAATGCGCCCAAAGCCTGCATCAGGCGTTGCAAACTGGCTTGAATAAATAGAGTCCAAGCGTCTTCGGGACTAAAGGACTGCGAGACCGGCAAATAAGTCCGATACCATTCCGTGAAAAAGTCCACAACGATTTCTTCGGGAAGGGAGACATACGGATCCCACAAGAGCGAAGCGATATCATAGAACATGGATCCTCGGCGCGCGCCCTGAAAATCCACGAATCCCACTTCGGAATTGCTGCACACCATGATATTCTGCGACTGAAAATCCCGATGCATCAGGACTTTCGGATGCGTATCCACCATGCACGCCAAAGTCGCAAAGAAGTTTTCCACTTCCATCGGAATTTCCGTGATTCCCTGCTTTTTCTGCAAATAGTTCGTCCGGAAATAATCGGTTTCCCACTTGAGCGCATCGTAATCAAAACGCCGTGCGGCAATATCCGGGCGAGAAAGGAAAAATCTCGAACTGGATTCCTGCCAACGCACAAGCGCTTCGATGGCCACCGGATAAAGAATGCGGACATTCCCCGTCAGTTCCCCGTTGTTCAGCATTTGCGAAAGAAGCGTATTTTCTCCCAAATCCTGCATCAGGACCTGACTGGATTCTTCATCGACTGCCCAAATTTCAGGAGTCGGCAACTTGAACGCCGAAAACGACCTGCCCAAAGAAACGAAACGTTCAAAATCCTCGTTGGCGGAAGCATTCGTCTGGAGAATGGCGGACTTGCCGTTTTCACGAATACGAAAATACTGTCGCCCAGAGCCGGCAGAACCGGCGAGAGACCAAGTTGCGGAAGAAGAGAATCCCCTATTGCCAAGGGTCTTGAAAATTTTAGCACCTATTTGCGGCATTTCAACAGCCATGATAAACCGTCCTATCTGTTTTTTCCTTAATCTACACCATTCCGCGCATGAAATACCGTCGGAAATCAAAAAAAAAAATTTAGAAAAACCATTGCCAAACCACTTTTACTTTTATAATTTCACGGTATGATTCGCTTCACGTTATCCAACCGTTGGTGGTGGCGCACTTCGATATCGGAGTACGCGTGTTAAGCGACGAATTTTAATATTCTATTGATGCGTCAATGGCTCCGATTCTACATCGGGGCCTTTTTTATTTCCCCCAAACCCATTCCCCCTCCCACCCTTCAAAAAAAACAACAAAAGGACAATACGATGAACAAAAGAACCGACAACTTATACCTCTCTCTAGAAGGAGACCGCTACACTCCCTTTTCTCTCGCCAAAAAATTGGGTGCCAAAGCGATTCTCGAATCCGCTTCTTTTTCCCAAGGATCGGCCCGTTATTCCATCCTGATGCTCGAAGAAGCTTTCCACGTCATTGAAGACGAGCAAGGCGTCGCGATTGTAAGCGAAGGACAGCGCAAGCCCTGCGACAGCCGAAACATTTTGGAAGCCTTGGAAAAAATCGCCGCCGAAAACGAAAAGCCTCCCCAAATTCCGCTCCCGGCTGCGGGAATCGGATTCCTCTCTTACGAATTTTGCGCACGCTGCGACACCATCCATTTGGCAAAGCAAAAAGACGGGTTGCAAATTCCCGAATCCGAATTTGTCGTCGGGCACATCTACATCGTCTTTGACCATTTTACAGATACGCTCCACTTATTCGGATTAAACTACGACGAACATGAAATCGATTTGTCCGAAGCCTTTGCCCGCATTCAAAAGAAACTTTCCAATCTGGATTTTTCCTATCTGGAAGCCTCGACGGAAAAATATCCCTACAGGATTATCAGCGACCTGCAAAAAAGCCACGACGAATACGTCCACTGCGTGAAAGAGCTGAAAAAGCGCATCGTTGCCGGGGATATTATTCAAGCGGTTCCCTCTCGCCGCCTGCAAATCGAATCCCAAATGCCCGCGCTGGAAACCTACCGGAGAATCCGTTCATTGAATCCGTCGCCCTATCTGCTCTACATCGACTTTGGCGATTATCAGCTCATCGGTTCATCGCCCGAAAGCCTGGTACGCTCCCATGGAGGCAAATCTTCCATCCGTCCCATCGCAGGGACCTGCCGCCGGGGAAAAAACGAAGCCGAGGACGAACAGCTCAAGGAAAAACTGGCGAACGACCCGAAAGAACGGGCAGAGCATCTGATGCTCGTCGATTTGGCCCGAAACGACTTAGGGCGAGTGAGCAAGCCGGGAAGCGTCCATTTGACACGGAACATGGAATGCGAACTGTTCAGCCATGTCATCCATATCGTTTCCGAAGTGGAAGGAGAAAATCGCAGCGACATCAAGCCGATTCAAGTTTTGCAATCCGTATTTCCGGCGGGGACCGTCAGCGGCGCACCCAAAATCAGCGCCATTGAAATCGTTTCTTCGCTGGAATCCGAAAAGCGCAACTTTTACGCAGGCGCCGTTGGCTACCTGGAAGCCAATGGAGATCTGGATTTTTGCATTGGAATCCGCTGTACCTTGAAAAAGGGGAACATCTACACGCTGCAAGCGGGTTCGGGAATCGTCTATGCCTCGGATCCGGAACGCGAATGGGAAGAAACCAATGAAAAATTGGGAGCCCTCCTCCAAGTTCTAGAGACTAAAGAAAAATAAGCCACGCCATTTCAAAAAAGGATTCAAAAATGATTGTCATCATCGATAACTACGACTCTTTCACATACAACATCTACCAGTCCATTTCGCGCATCACACCGGAAGCAGTCTGCGTTATGCGCTCCAAGGAATGCACCCTGGAAGACATCGAAAAGCAAAACCCATCCCACCTGATTCTTTCGCCCGGACCGGGACGCCCCGAAAACGCGGGAATCACCGAAGACGCCATCCGCCATTTTGCGGGGAAAATCCCCATTTTAGGAGTCTGCCTCGGGCATCAGGCCATTTGCCACGCCTTCGGAGCAAAAATCGTCTCCGCCAAATTCATCAAGCACGGCATCGCCGAAGAAATGAACTTGGACGGGCGCGGGCTTTTCCGCCATATCGGCAAGCGCGGAACGTTTATGCGCTACCACAGCCTTGTCGTCGAAGAAGAATCCCTCCCGTCGGAATTTGAAATCACCGCCCGGGCCGAAGACGGCGACATCATGGGAGTCCGCCATAAAACCCTCGACATCGAAGGCGTTCAATTCCACCCGGAGTCCATTGCCGCCAAAGAAGGCGACGCTCTTTTCCGTTCCTTTCTCCATTACCGCCGGGACGCTCTTCCCGTTTCACAATTCTTGAGCAAATTGATTTCCAAGGAAAATTTGACCTGCGAAGAGGCGGAACTTTTTATGGAAAACCTGACAGAGGGAATGCTCGACGAAAGACAGACCGCGGCCATTTTAACGGCAATGGCCGCAAAAAATCCCGCAGCCTCGGAAATCGCCGGTTGCGCAAAAGTGCTCAACAAAAAGAAAAAGCCCTTTCCCCACGAAAAGAACGCCCCTGTCGCCGAAGTAGTCGGAACCGGCGGCGATGGCAAGGGGAGCTTCAACATCAGTTCCTTCTCCGCCCTTATCTGCGCGTCCTGCGGTTGCCCTGTCGCCAAACACGGCAATCGGGCGGTTTCCAGCAAATCGGGAGCCGCGGACTTTTTCGAAAGCCTTGGGTTCCATCTCGCCCTGCAACCGGAACAGGCCGCCAAAGTCTTGCAAAAAACAAACTTCGTATTCCTCTTTGCTCAGGTTTACCATAACGCGATGCGCTTCGCCGCTCCAGTTCGAAAATCCCTGGGAATCAAGACCATCATGAACCTCATCGGGCCTTTGACGAATCCCGCCGAAGCCCAATACCTGCTGCTGGGCGCCTACAGCAAAGAATTGCTGAAGCCGATGGCTGAAGCCGCTAAAATGCTCGGAGCAAAACACGTTCTGGCGGTTTGCAGCGCCGACGGTTTTGATGAAATCTCCCCCAATGTTCCCACATTCGCCTATGAAATCGATGAAGCGAACCACGCCTTGGAATACACAATAGATCCGCAAAAAATGGGAATTCCAACGACCAGCGACAACGAACTTCGCGGCGGCACGGGTGAAGAAAATGCAAAAATCGCTCTAGAGCTGGCAAGCGGCAAAGGAAATCCCACCATCCGGAATGCCGTCGCTTTGAATGCGGGCGCAACCCTTTACGTCGCGCGGCGGGCGGCGAATCTCCGGGAAGGATTCCAAATGGCGCTCAACGCCATCGACTCCGGTGCGGTCGCCCAAAAAATCGACGAAGTCCGTTTAGCAACCCTCGCTTCGTAATTTCGTCCTCCATTTCCAAGACCGTCGGCTTTTATCGCTGGCGGTTTTTATTTTTGAACCGGAAGAAAGGGCTTCCTGCCATTTTGCGTTTTCTTCAAAGCGGCAAGGATGCCGCTTCCCCTGTGTTCAAGCCCAAATTCAAGTTTCACATGCAGGCAAAGCGTCTCGCAATCATATAAAACTCCATCCGAATTCCCGCCGGCATAGCCCTAGGATACTAGCAACGCGTAGCACGCGTTGACGGTTCTGACACTGGCGTTCGATCCCTACTGGCTGCCCGTAACCGGGCTATAGTTTACCCATCATGGTCAACTGTTCCCCAAATAATCTTCATCCAGCCGATGCTTGATATAGTTCGCTATCTTGGCCGCATTTTTGCCTGCCGTGTCAACATAGTAGCCGCGACACCAAAATTCCCTGTTCCTGTATTTGAACTTCAACTCGGGAAAGCGTTCGTACAACTGCAGGCTGCTTTTCCCCTTCAAGAAACCCACCACGCTGGACACGGCATACTTGGGCGGGATTTCCAGCCGTCTCTCTCCGTAAAACACCTTCCGCCTGAATTTTGGCGCGAACACTATGTGGTATTTGCAGTTCCAGCTCGTATGGGCAGTTGTTCTTATATTTTCCATGTGAGTTTTCATCGCTAATGCAACTGATGCAGTGTACAGACCGCATCGTAAAATTGGCTGAAGGATTTTTCATCACCGCCAAAAGGCTTCTTGGAACCACCAGCCTAGCTGGTGGTTTTCGGTTTATACAAAAAAGCAAATTTTTCCCATAAAAGAAAAATTTGCTGCTATGCCTTATGTATCAAGGGCTTACGAGAGATTTAGGGATCCAAATGACACATAAGCCAGTTTCTTCAACATTGAATTTTTTAATGCCGTAATGGGTGAAGAAGAATTTGCAGACGAAATGCTGGACAAATCGTTCCGGACCAAATAAATGGTTACAGCATCTTTTGACGTGGCGATCAAATACAAATTTCCTTCCACACGGTGAACCTGAACCAGTTCTCCATAAGAACGAATATTTGAATTTGACAAGAATCCGTTAGTATAAATTTTCAACGTATAATAGCTGCTATCGCCATATTCCTGAACAAGGCAAGTCCAAGCCCCATCGCTCTTTAGAAAATTTTTATAGAAATAAAACCAAACAGCGGATTTGGCTCCCAAACCAAGGGAGGCAATTTTCACATTAAATTCAATTTGAAATAGGCCATGTCCTCGCCAATAGAGTCCAAAACAAATATTTGGGAACCGCACTGTAAAGTCACCCAAATGATGCAAAATAGCTGCCCCACATTCCCACCCTTCTCTAGCGAATTTGAACCCGCCGGATTTCATTGCCGATTTTCAGAAAATAATTACCAGCAGCAGGAAAATGCAAAACCCGATGATTTCCGGCAATTTTTTCCCGAACGAGAACCTGCCCAAGCGCATCGGTAACGACGAGATTGCTACCCTGACGAATGCCCGCCACAGAAAGCGTACGCGAAACAACCGATAGGCGAAGCGGCGAGACATCCGATTGGGCGACGATAAAGTCCGGATTTTCCGCAGACGACGAAGACGATTCCACCCGAGAAGAACTGGAAACGCCAGAAGAATCCCCCGCCGACGGATTTTCCCGGTACAATTCCAAAATTTCCGATTCGGAAAGCACCCGGCTGTAAATGCGCAAGTCGTCGATTTTCCCGCGGAAGAATGACCAAAGGGAACGCGTCCCTATCCGAAGAGGCGAATCGCCGTTCTGGACGACCACTTTGTACGTCTCGTCGTAAAGCGAATCGGAATCCTTGAGTACGCCGTTCTTGTAAACGCGAATGAGATTTTCGCCCGTATCGTAAATCGCCAAAAAATGAATCCATTCGCCAACAGTCACCGGCTCTTGCACATAGCTTCCGGAACCCAATCCTCCGGCGAGATTGAATGCGTATGCCGAAATGCGGTTGGGACGGTTTGCCGAATTTTCTTCGTTATACATTCGGAAACCCCATTCCATATTTCCTTTATCCGTTCCGGTGAAAGTCCCCTTGCCCATCCAATGGATATAACCGTCATCGCTGACCGGAAAGGTGAGGGTGTCCGGGCTCATCCAGACCGAAATGGCAAGTGCGCCCGTCGTCGAAATGCTGTAGGCGTCATCGTCCGGAAATTCCGCATAACTTGATTTGGTCCCGTCAAAGGAAATCGCCGCGCTTTCGTTCCCGAAGCGATCCGGAACAAAGACTCCGTTGTGATTCTCTCCCGGCGGCAATGAAACAGCCGATTGATTTTCGATATTTCCATTAAAAGGAAAATAGGCGACAAGCCCGTCGGTAGGGATTTTCGCCAGAGAAAAGCACGCCATCAAAAAGAGAAAAAATACAGCTCGCATAATCGGAATATATTTCTTTTCCCGGACAAGAGACGCATTTAAAATCGGCGAATTTCACACCCCCATTTTCTTCTTGATGAAAACTTCCGTTCATTTTTCCAAACGCTTCTCCTTTGTCCAATTATCAAACCGCAAGAATTTTGATTCCGAAGGCAATTCGCAAAACACGTCCCTCGGCATCGCCCCATAGACCACGACAATCTGCGGTTTCAAAATTTTCAGCATTTCTATAACCCCTAAGTGCATCAATCGCTTTTCATCTTGAGTTTGGCAACATCCGTATGTCCCTATCGAAACAATTGAATCGTGCGGTATGCCAACATTTTTTTTTGCATTATCTGTACTCCTTTTTGACCGGGCGCGCAGAAACAATAAAATTCAGAATATTGGAACGCTTCTGCAGCGTAAGAAAATGTGCTTTTTTTTCCTAAAAAGGTAATGAACTTTTTAAAGACGTATCCATTTTTTTTAACCACTCTTCAAGGGAAGATTTTTTCCAATTCAAAAGCTCCGCTGCTGTTGCTGAAGAAATTTTTTCATCCAGACGCAGTTTTAGCACGGCATCTCGAAAAAACGGATCTTCAAAGCGATATAAGGTTTCATTTAACGCAAAAGGTTCGTAATGCCCTTTAAAAGATATGTTGTTTTTATTTGCGTACATCGCCTGAAATTTTTTGGTCACGTTAGAATATTGTTCTGAAATTCCGTATTTATTGCAATACTGGTGAAGAACAGTCCCATAACTTACTCGATAAACCTGTTTGATTTTTAGAACAGCGTCAATAAACGAAAATCCATTCGTATCTTTAACTTTTTCATAAACGACATCTTGTGGACACAGTAATTCACCAGCAAAAAGATTGGCGTCGTGTTCTTCAATTGAATTTTTTTCTTCTTTCGTCTCTGTATTTTTGTATGAATCCTTGTGCAAAAGAATATGACCAAGTTCGTGAGCAACGGTAAAAATTTTCCGCTCTACAGATGCAATCGCACTATTTAAAATAATCGCAGGCCCTCCATCACTGGCTGCGACAGAAGCTCCATAAGTTTTAGCATAATTAAAATTGAAATAAAAAAATTTTATTCCCAATTTTGAAATCATTTCGCAAATGTCCAAAATAGGTACACTCTGAGAAATAGAGAGTTGTTCCCGCACGCTATGCGCAGCTTCGATTGGATTGTTAAATTTATCATCTGAAAAAGTAAATTTGTTTTCTTTTTCAGCAAAGCTTTCTATATGCCGATATTCTTGTATTTTATCATGGATTAAAAAAAGAAGGTTTTCGCGGCAAGCCGTCTCCTTTGCCGTGAGTGCATATAAAGAACGAAATCGGATATTGCCAAAAGAAGGTTTTTCGGCAAATAGCTGAACCATCGTAACACCTAATGCGCCTGCGATTTTTTGGATAATCGAAATTCGTGGATCCGATTTTTCGTTTAGGCAGTTCGACAATGTTGTCGTACTTATTTCCGCTTTGTCTGCCAACGAAGGGATCGTCCAATTTTTCATTTTCATGTAACGGCGAATATTTTCACTTAAAGTCGTTTGAACCATAAGATGACCTCTTTTACAAAAATTACAATTTTTCTAAAAATTTTCTATAAAAATTATTGAGAAAAATTTGATATTTTACATTATCCTGTAAAATAACAAAACAAATGCGACATAAAACCTAAAAAAAACGACCGTCATTCTGTAAAAACTCGACTTGACAAAGGGGTGAAAAAGAGTTATATATGAATATATGGGGTGCACTGCATTCCAAGACTATAAAAGGGAAACGCCTTGACGTTCGGACAAACCTCAAGGCGTAGTCGAAATTACGCTATAGCGAATTCTAACTATTTTCAATATAGCATAATTTTCCTTAACATTCATTTTCTTAGCGTAATTTGCAAAGGTAAATTATGGTATTGAATCACAAAATCGATTTGTTCGCTATCTATGCGGAGCTACATCAGGAACTGCGAAAGCATAACATTCGATTTTCTAAAAGCGGTTTCCCGCACTTCAGAAAATCTTTTTTCGCTGTTCAGAAACCCTCAGAGATTCTTCCTTTCCGGAATAGACTTCAGACTAAAGACAAAAGTAGTACGGCTTTATGCACTTTCTGCGACGACGAATTCATTTATCCACGTCTAAAAAAATTAAAGGAAAACTTACCTGAATATAAAGAGTATTACGCAATGGTAGTCTTCGATTTGAGTCCCCGTGCGGAATGGAAAACGGAACAGCAACGTTTTAATATTTGTTTGAATCAAATGGCGGCTATTTATTTAGCATTAAACGGAGTGAAACTGATAGGAAATTTTCGTATAGGGGATAACTCTACATATGACGCTCTTCATAGTTATCCGGAAGGTATTTCATTCTGCGTTGGGACTCTCGGTTGTACAAAGCAAAGTAGTCCAAGTGACGCCTTCCTTTTTGAGCAGAAGTTATTCATTAAAACTCCAAAAGAATGTTGGCTGTATGGTAGCGAAGATAAGCAAATCATCAAAATACTCAATGATTATGGCGTAAAACATAAAGTCTTTAAGGATTTCAGAACACGATCCTATGCAAAATCGCAGGAGGTTGCTAATGGCTGACACTAAACACGATTATCGAGTAAAGGTATTTTTTCAAAAAGTAAAAGGTTTCTTTTCAAAAAGATTGGATCTTTTGTTCGAAAGAGCTCAAAAAGAATCATTTCTCTACAAGAAAAATTGGCAAAAGGTGAACATTAATGCATTTGTAAAAAAATTTGCTTCTGGAGCCAAAGGCGAAATTAGCGAAGATGGAAGAAAAATTTTTTACCAAAGCAAGCATAATAATTTAAGAGTTGTCGCCGATGTTGCAGGTGGCTATTGCCGATTGGAAGATACGACAAAACGCGGCAAAGAACGCTTCCTCGACATCAACGGCAACGATGCTAGAAACTATATTAACAGCAGGGGCAAAAAGCAGGGTAGAAACAACGCTCAGTTCAATGCTGCAACCCATTTTAAAATCTTAAAAAGAAAGGAGATGTAATTATGCAAGAACCGCATGAACCTTGGCGACGTATGTTAGTGCCCATAAATCAACAAGGTTTAGAAATTGATATGCTGCAAATGGGAGACCCATGCACTGGGAATTTTAAAGAGTGGGCTATTACGACAGAGGAAATGAATTCGATAATCAATTCCATTCTCTTTGACTATTGTAAAAGATTCAATGTGTATATAGATTCCTCCGAAGACTGCGTATTGGGCAAGGAATGTATTGCTGAAGCGTTGGAGATGGCGAAGGAATTTCTTCAAAAGTGCAGTACGAGATTTTTTCAGAAGCGTAGCAAGAAAGAAGTGCTAAAGAGGGCAGTCCAAAAACTCATTGAAGCTCTGGAATTTGCGAAATCCACTGATATGCCGATATGGTTCTGGTTCTAGTATGCCCAACTGTTATTGCTACCAAAAATTTTTTAACCTGATGGAGACGGATTTTATCGATTTGAAGAAACTTCGTTATACAAAACCAGTGACACTCCCTTTATGTTCGTTTACGGAACGCCGGAATCTCTTTGACAATCCGTCTTCGAAGCTGTTGCGTTTCATTAAAGTTTCCTGGCTGGATTCTCATATTGATACGGAAGCTGATTTCAAACTTTTGCTTCGCCAGATGCATGATGTGGGAACTATCGTGATTATCGACGACAGGGAAAAATGCAACAACTCTATTTATAAAGCTTACTCCAAGGAAATGCTCAAAAGCTACATCAGAGCTTTTCTAGATAGCGGCATTTCCTGTTTTTGGAAGAAATGAACTTGCATATCGCCGTTCGAATCAGGCTTGAACAACTCGGAGCAGAAGTTTGGTGACTATAAAATCGGCAACTCTAAAAAATTTGGCTCAGGAATTAAATGTGATTGATTTGGGCAAATATTTTTATGGCAAGGATAAAAAACAAAAGCCACAGCTTCCGGCAACTCTATGGTCGTAAACGTCCGCTCATCGCCCCATCGAACATTCGGAATTTGATAAATGCCGCAGTGTTGCAAGAAGCTTGCGTTTCGACGAGATAGGAACAAGTTCGCGATTTGGGCGCAAAGAGGCGCGTCCACAAGCTTGACCTCATTTTTCTCCTTTGCAATTGGCCAATACGTGTTTTTGCAGCACCAAAAGATGATAAATCAAGATTAAACGGTTAGTAATACTTCAGCCTTATAGCAATCGTTTATTCGAACTGCGCCAAAGTTCGCCCAAATATAGATACCATTTTCCAAAATAGGCGGCAAATCGAAAAAAGATGCCTTTTTGAAAATCACCTTTTCAAATCCCCAGATTTTCTTTATCCTGTTTAATAAGTGCGAAAATCCAGACTGAGACGTGGCGTGCATCATCTGCTCTTATCCTATCTCTATAAAAAACGATTCCCGTTTCCGAGAACCGCCTTCATCCGATTTGCCGTTTGGCAAAATCAAATCATCGTGGCACTGAAAGTTGCGCTGCAAACCACCGCATCGTCCGAGCGGATTTCCCCGCTAAAGAAAAGAATGCCGCGACGCATTTTGTCAAGGGAGACGCGGACCTCAAGCCGGTCGCCGGGGCGCACGGGTTTGCGGAAACGGCAGCCATCCACGCCCATAAAGGCGGGACGCTTTCCCGAGCATTCCTGTTCGCAACAAAGACTGGCAAGAATCGCTCCGGCCTGCGCCATCGTTTCTATTTGAATGACGCCGGGCATCACCGGCTCTCCCGGAAAATGCCCCTGAAAGAAGGGTTCGTTAAAGGAAACATTTTTGGCGCAAACAATCGACGGCACTTCTGCGGACGCTTCCAAAGAAAGAACCTGATCGATAAACAGGAACGGATAACGATGCGGCAGAATTTTCAGTATCGCCTCGTAATCGTAAAGAACGCCGGGTTTATTCGACTTGGGAAAAGTTTCCAAAAGCATAATCCAGTAACCTCTCTAAAAGTTTTCGATGGGCGATATGCCCACCATTGTGAATTCTGATTTTCAATTTAGGTAAAAAAGGAAGCGGCAGGGACAAATCGCCAATCAAATCCAAAATTTTATGCATTGCCGGCTCGTTTTTTTGTCGGAAGGGCGCACCGACAAGCGCACACGCTTCCCCATTCCGCTCCGAAAGCAAAAGCCCGCTATGCGCATCCACGCCGGAAAGCAAGCCTGCGGCCTGCGCCTTTACCAAGTCCTCTTCAAAAATAAAAGTCCGCGCGGGAAAAATTTTCACCAGATCCTCGGCATCGTAAATAGCGCAATACGCCGAATCCGAAAAAGCGCTGTGCGAAATAGAGTACTCCACCTCCAAAGTTTCCGAAGGCGAAATTTCCCAGAAACCGTTTTCAAATTCCAAACGCTCCCGAAGCGGCACATCGTAAAAAGCCAGTTCCTGCGGAATGCCCGCCAGAGAACGAACGGCTTCATACCACGGGTACGCGCTCCCGTCCAAAAGAGGAAGCTCGCCAGAAAGCGCCTGGACTTTAAAGCGCATTTGCGGATAAAGCAAAAACACCGGAGCAAGATGTTCCAGCAAAGAAATTCCCTCTTCCGGATTTTTAAAAAGACCCGAAGAACGGAGGGAAAGAAAATACAGCCGCCGGAACGAATCCGCATCGTCCGAAGCCCAAAGAAGTTCGCCGGACGGTAAGAGCCATTCGATTTTCGGCAACGCAAGACGGTCGCAAGAAATCCGCACGCCGGCATTTTTCAACGACAGCGAATGGGAAAAAATTTCGGTTTCAAAGACGGATTGTTTCATGAGCAAGTCTTCACGCAGAAAGTCCATACAGAAAAAAAGCGGCAATCTGGTGCGGGTGGCAAATTTCCCCCGCGCGCATTTTTTGCATGACTTCTTCCGTGGAAAAGGAAAGGGTTTCAATTTCTTCGCCCGAGTCGAAACGCGTACTTCCCTGCGCGGAAACGCCCGTTGCCCGAACGACAAAAAAATGCCCGCGATGCCTATCCGGATTGACCGGAAGCTTTGCCACTAGTTCAAAAGCACCGCCTCCAAAAGCGCACTCCTCTTGCAATTCCCGCTTTGCCGCCGCCACCGGAGACTCGCCCGATTCGATAATTCCCGCCGGAAATTCCAGCGAAATCGTTCGGCTGCCGTGGCGATACTGCTTTTCCATCAGCCAAAGCCCTTCAGCATTCTGCGCTAAAATCAAAACCCAGTCCGGCTGCCAAAGGGTGTAGAAATCCGGAATGACATTCCCGTTCGGCAATTCGCACGTTTCCTTGTCCACACGCAAATATTTCGTGTCCAAAAGCGATTCCACCGATCGGATTTTCCAAGACTCCAGATTTTTTTGCATTTAGGATTCCTCTAAAAAAGGCCTCAACGAAGCCCGATATTTCAACGACTGACCGCAGACAGCAAGCCAATCCATTCAACCGATTTTGAAAATTTCCTTCGCAGTTCCCGTTAAAAAGTCGAGTAGGGGTCCAAAAGGGAATCGTCAAAAGAAATGTCGGGATACTTGTAATGGAATTCCTTTTCCAGCAAGTAGAGCGCGAGTTCCTTGGTCGTCCAATTCTTTTTCACGCCGATGCTTTCCAGCCCTTTGGTTATCAGCGGAAGCGTCGCTTTCAAATCCAGCTTCCACGCCGAATCGTCCCATTCAAAAATGATGACGGGAACTTTGGGACTTGACGCCAGCCCGACACTCCCCCTGTCCTTTTTGATTTCAAAAGGCCCGAGCTTTAATCCGGTCGTCCGCACGAACACGCCGCTTTTTCCCGTGAAAAGGGAGAGCATCCGATAATCTTCATTCAGGTTCGGATCCCATGCCCGCTCGTGCTCAAAAATGCGATAGACAAGAACGGCGAGCATTTCACCAAGCGGCAATTCTTCGACGCGTTCCGCAGGCAATTCCTTAGCATAACGCTGCAAGGTGTCCGTCCAATAATAAGATGTGTCCGTGAGAAAAACAAGAAGCGATTCCGGCGGGATGTTCTCGTTCATTTTTTGGAGCAAAGTGGCGAAAGTCTGTTCGAGCTTCTGCATTTTCTCTTCGGAAGTCTGCTCAAAAGTCACCGCATCGGAAGTCTTTGCCGCCGTATGCCCGGCGCAGGCAAAAAGCACGGCAAGGAGGCCGACGAAAAGGAAAAACAATACGCCTTTTGTCGCAGAGAATATTGTATTTTTTTGACGATGCATCGCGATTCCTATTTGAAAATGCCGCTGAACGAACTGCTCAAAGCCTGCAAAGTTTCGGGCTTTCAAGGCGGCGGTCCCGGCGGTCAGTTCCGCAACAAGACCAATTCCGGAGTCGATCTTCGGCTGTCCGCATTCAATTTAGCAATCAAATCTTGCGAAAGCAGGAGCGCCAGCGAAAATAAGGTGCACGCATTGCACCGGATGCGTCTGGCCATTGCCCTAAACGTCCGAGAAGCACCCAAAGCGACAAGCGAATTGAAATTTCCGGGAAGCATGGGGCACATCCAGCCTTCCAACGAGGCCTACCCGCAATTCATCGCGGACGTTCTGGATATCGTCGCCGCCAACGGAGGCGATACGAAAGAAGCGGCAAACGCCTTCGGGCTGACGCCAACCGCCCTGACCCGCATTCTCCATGCGAACAAGGCGGTGCTCGCCAAAGTGCAAGAGCTGCGCGCTGCCGGGCGCAAGCCGCCACTACGCTAACAATTTGATTGGGCACAAGAATCAAAATACCCCAGACCATCTCAAAAGGCGAATTATTTCCCGATGAATTTACACCCATCCCAACTTTTCCTCACAAAGGAAAAACTATTTTCTATAGGCAATGCAAAATAAAATGAAAATAATCTCTTTGTTCAGCGGTGCCGGAGGACTGGACATAGGCTTTCATGAAGCGGGCTTTCAAACAGCCGTCTTGGTAGAAAGGGACTCGGCTTGTTGCAACACTCTTCGCACAAATATGCCCGAAGTTCCTGTTATTGAAGGCGACATCAACGAAATTCCGACGGAATGTATTTTGAATGCAGGCCATTTGAAACCTCTTGAAGCAGCTCTTGTAGTTGGCGGACCTCCTTGTCAAAGTTTCAGTTTGGCCGGAAAAAGAATGGGCCTGAACGACCCTCGCGGTAAACTCGTTCTTCAATTCATCCGGGTTGTGCGTGAAGCCCTGCCCGTCGGATTTGTTATGGAAAACGTACGGGGACTTGCCAACTGGGAACACGGAAGGGCTTTGAATGCCATCATTGAAGAGGCCACTCAACCAATACAATACAAAGGCAAAACATACCAATACGAAGTCAAGTATCAAATTTTGAACGCGGCTTCTTATGGAGTCCCCCAATTTCGCGAGAGAATTTTTATTGTCGGAAACAGGCTACACATTCCATTTGTCTTTCCGGAACCTATTTATGGTTTTTCACAAAGCGAACAGACTCCAAATCTATTCGACAAAAAATTAAGGCCTTACAAAACAGTACAGGACGCCATCGGAAAACTTCCTCCAGCAACTGCTCCATCCGAAACAGCAAGGCGAGTTGCATCCTCTATTAAAGGGAGAATAGAAAAGCATGGTTATTAAAAATCACGAAGCTACAGCCCATGCGCCTTCAACCATAGAAAAAATAAAGAAAGTGGGCATCGGGGAAAAACTTGCAGACAAAGAAAAAATTTTTGGAAGTGCCTACAGAAGATTAGACCCGAACCGTCCATCGCCAACCGTCACGCGGAGCGGCTACAGGGATTTTATCCATCCTAAATACGACAGGACACTAACCGTGCGCGAATTAGCTTGTTTGCAAACTTTTCCACTGGAATGGGAATTTACAGGTGTCCGGCTAGATTCCTACAGCCACTCCCGAAATGTGGCAATGACCCAATTTGGCCAAGTCGGAAATGCGGTTCCCCCCGTTCTTGCGGAAGCTGTAGCCAAAGCCGTAAAAGAACAAATTATGAAGGAAAAATAAAATGGCAGCATTCCTTCCGTACATTTCTCGGGCTGAAGATTTTGTCACGACACCAGAAGCAAGAAGAAACGGATTTCTTGAAATTGCATTGCGACGAAATGCCGAATCTATTCCCTATCTCGAACAGGGAAAAGCCCTGTGGGCGAAATTAAATTCAGAAACCAATTCCTGCGACGATATTATGAATCAGGTCGATATCCGTGAAGCCCTTTTGCTTGCTTCCGGTTTATCCGTAAAAGCCCAGTGCCATTTGACTGTGGATGACAAGACAAAACTTCTTGAAGAATTTGTAGATAGGGTTCTACGCCCCTGCGGCAATAAATATGTCGATGAAATTGTATATCGTTATCTTCTCGCATTAGGCGACCAACTCGGTGGAAAAATGCGAAACATCATTGGCAAAATAGCCGTAGAAAAGCTGTCCCGAAAAATTATTGCGCAATTGAGAGTTTACGGCTTTCCGTTTGAAATTCATCGAGGCGAAGGAAAATGGATGAATGGACAAAATTGCTTGCCAAACGACGAAAGTGCCGCAAAGGCGATTCGCTGGAAAAACGGAAACTATCCAAGAATGCTCATTCACAATACAAATATCCCAGGCGTTTCAAAAAATGTGGACTTTGTAGTTTTTAACCAATTCGCCGAAGCCATTGATAAAAAGCATCTGGAACCGATTTTAAAAGACTACAAGAATTACATAGTCATGGGAGAGCTGAAGGGAGGCATAGATCCTGCCGGAGCCGACGAGCATTGGAAAACGGCCAGAGCAGCTTTAGATCGTATCCGGTCTTCTTTTAAAAAAGTGTACATCGCATTTATCGGCGGAGCTATTGAAAAGGCGATGGCTGAAGAAATATATAGCCAGCTTCAAACTGGAATGCTTGACTATGCAGCCAATTTGACAAATGACAACCAGCTGTCTTCCTTTTGCGATTGGCTAGTGAACCAGTAACCGCTACACCCTTGTCCCACTATTTTGGACTCTCCCATCAAATTCAACACCTCTACAATTTTCGCTATTTGACCAATTCCGACTTTAGGATTAAATTTACAAGGAACTTTTTCCCGGAATTTGCATGAAACATTTTTTCAAGACTTTCATTCTTCTTTTCGTCCTTTTCCTGACCGAATTCACTTGGGCAAAAACCGCCGTCTGGATTTCCCTCGATGGCGACGTCGATCCGGGAATGTACGATTACGCCGCCCGCGCTATTGGCGAAGCCGTGCAGAAAAATCCCGACTACATCGTTTTTGACATCAATACTTTCGGCGGAAGACTCGATGCGGCATTCGATATTGTCGATACGATCATGGGAATCAAAAAGGCGAAAACCGTCGCGTTCGTTTCCAAAAAGGCGATTAGCGCCGGGGCTTTAATCGCCCTATCCAGCAAGGAACTCTATATGCTGCCGGGAACGACCATCGGCGACTGCGCCCCGATTGTGCAGAACAGCGACGGCACTCCGCAAATCGTCGGTGAAAAGATCCAGTCGCCCCTTCGCGCCAAATTCCGAAACCTCGCCCAAAAGAACGGCTACCCGGAACTGCTTTCCATGGCAATGGTCTCTCCGGATTTGGCGGTTTACGAACTCAAGCGGAAAGATTCCGTCATCGCGGTCGAAGCGTCCAAATACGAAAAATGGAGCAAGCAGGACAAGGCTTTCTGGGGAACGCCCAAAGTTCTCGTGGACTCCGGGGAACTTTTGACCATGACCGACGAAGAAGCTGTCGCCCTGCAATTTTCCAAAGGAACTCCCGAAACCAAAGCCGCTTTTGAAAAGATGCTCGGCATTGAAAACAGCCACGAGATTGAATCCACTTGGGGAGAAAAAATCGCCCGATTTATCGCAGGCATTTCCGGGATTCTGCTGATTCTCGGTTTCGGCGCGCTTTATATCGAATTTAAAACGCCGGGATTTGGACTTTTCGGCATTGCAGGAATCGTTTTGATTGCCACCGTTTTTCTGGGACAATACGCCAACCATCTGGGCGATTACCTTCCCGTCATTTTGCTCGTCCTCGGCATCGGGCTGTTCGTCGTTGAAATTCTGGTGATGCCCGGAACTTTCCTTTTTGGCATTGCGGGCATCCTGTGCATGGGAATCGCCCTCGTCCTCACCTTCGATATTTCCAGTTTGCCTTCATTCATACCCGGCGTTTCCGAAGCCGGAACTTCCTGGCAGCCCATTTTGCTTTATGTGGCCGCCTGCGCCCTCATCGCCGTGCTCTTCCCCATTCTCGCTTCCAAATACCTGATTCCCCTTTTGCCCGAAGGCTGGACTCCCATGCTTAAAACCGATTTGGGAAACGCCACCTCCCCCACAGAAGATATGCGGGAAATCCAAATCGGGGAACTCGGAAAAGCCGAGACTCCGCTCCGCCCGGTGGGGCACGCCCGATTCAACGGCAAATCTTTTGACGTGCAAACAAGAGGCGAAATGATAAACGCAGGCGAAACCGTCTGCGTTACCGAAATAGCGGATGGAAGAATCTGGGTGGAAAAATCAGAAAATCTTCCCGTAGCCTAGCACTTCCCGAATCTGTTCCAAATGGGCGCGCGCCACAGGCCGCGCCTTTTCTGCGCCCGCGTGAAGAATTTCATCGATTCGCGTCGGATTCGCCATCAAATCGTTATACTTTTCACGAGCTTCGCCAAATGTGCGTTCCAGCACCTTGAGGAGTTCCCCTTTGGCAAAGCCCCAGCCCATACCGCCCGCGCGATAAGTTTCCGCAAGAGCCGCCGTTTCTTCGGGAGTCGCAAACAACTTATAAAGGTTGAAAACATTGCAGGTTTCCGGATCTTTCGGGGCTTCTATCGGCAGGCTGTTCGTTACGATTTTTCCGATTTTCTTTTTCAGCGCTTTCGGTTCCAAAAAAATTTCAATCGTATTGTCGTAGGACTTGCTCATTTTGCGTCCATCGAGTCCGGGTATGACATCCGTCGTTTCCTGGATGAACGGTTCCGGGATCGTAAAGACATCTTTGCCCATCTGCTTGTTGAATCGTATTGCCACGTCGCGGGCAAATTCCACATGCTGTTTCTGATCCTTGCCGACGGGAACCACGTCCGCATTGAACATCAGAATGTCCGCATCCATCAAGCAGGGGTAGCAATAGAGACCCATGTTGATGTTCGTGTCCAGGTCTTCGCCGGCAGCGCGATTCGCTTCGACTTTCGCCTTGTAAGCGTGAGCGCGGTTCATGAAACCCTTCGGCGTGAAGCAGCTCAAAGCCCAGCTCAATTCAAAAATTTCCGGGATGTCGCTCTGTTTATAAAAAAGCCCGCGTTCGGGATCGAGTCCGCAAGCCAGCCAAGTCGCTGCGACCTTGCGAATATTTTCCCGCATTTCATCTCCCTGGTGCACCGTGGTCAGCGCATGATAGTCGGCGATAAAATAAATGGTGTCGTAATCTTTAGCAAGTTCCAAAGCCGGACGGATGGCGCCCAGATAATTCCCCAAATGCGGGGTTCCTGTAGGCTTAATGCCTGTAAGCGAAATTTTTTTCATAACCGCAATTTAGAAATAATTCCATTAAACCGCAATCGGAGCTTTAATCGTCGGCCACGGGTCGTAATTTTCCAGACTGAAGTCTTCAAACCGAAAATCGAACAGGCTTTTCACGTCGGGATTCAGCTTCATGGTCGGCAAGGGGCGCGGCGTGCGCGCGAGCTGCTCCTTCGCCTGTTCAAAATGGTTGTGATACAAATGCAGGTCGCCAAAAGTATGCACAAAATCTCCCGGTTCATAGTCCAGCACCTGCGAAAGCATCAATGTGAGAAGCGCATACGAGGCGATGTTGAAAGGAACGCCCAAAAACATATCGGCACTCCGCTGATACAGCTGGCAACTGAGTTTTCGCCGACCGCTTTTTCCCACACCCCCCACGTAAAACTGGAAAAGGCAATGGCAAGGGGGAAGCGCCATCTTGTCCACTTCAGCGACATTCCAGGCGCACACGAGATGACGACGGGAATCCGGATTGTTCTTCAGCGAGTCCAATAGATTCTGAATCTGGTCTATGTGCCCGCCATCCGGCGTCGGCCAGCTGCGCCACTGGTGCCCGTAAACCGGACCGAGGTCGCCGTTTTCGTCCGCCCATTCGTCCCAGATGGTCACCTTGTTTTCGTGCAGGTAGCGAATATTCGTGTCGCCTTTCAAAAACCAGAGAAGCTCGTGAATAATGCTGCGCAAGTGGAGTTTCTTGGTCGTCAGGCACGGAAATCCTCGGGAAAGATCGTAGCGGTTCTGCCGCCCGAAAACGGAGCGCGTCCCCGTTCCCGTCCTATCGGAACGGTCAACGCCATTTTCCATAATGTCGCGTAATAAATCGAGATATTGCTGCATAGGACAAAAATATAAAAGTTCTTTTCCGAGCAATGAAGCTATCTTTGCGACATGGGACTAACGCACAAGCCGCAACCATCGAAACTCGTCATGGGCTTTCTCGCCAAAGACGCCGAACTCATCGCACGAATCCGTCCGCGCCTTCGCCACATCTACGGTGAAGAGGATCTTGTTCTGGAGCCTTTCCCTTTTCGCTTTACCAACTACTATAAAGAAGAAATCGGCGAAAATCCCGTGCGCGCCTTTGTCAGCTACCAGAAACTCATCGAAAGGGAGACTATTGTCGATATCAAATTGCAGACAAACGAAATGGAGCTGGACTTTGCCAAGGAATGCGGCAGCGATGGGCTGCGCCCCGTGAATCTGGATCCGGGCTACATGACCCTCGGCCAATTTTTTTTAGCGACGACAAAAGACCAGCGGCAGCGGGTTTATATGCGAGACGGCATTTATGTGGAGCCGACTCTCTATTTTCAAGACGGGCACTTTCACCCTTTTGAATGGACCTATCGCGACTACCAAAGCGAAGAATACATCCGTTACTTAGAAAACGTCCGCAAGGAATTGCGAAAAGTCCTTTAAGGCTTGCGCTAAAAATTCATATTCAAAAGCGATTAGCGACCGGTTGAGAGTTGGGAGTTGGAAGTTGGAAGTTGGAAGTTGGAAGTTGGAACTGAAAACTGACAACTGAAGACTGACAACTGAAAACCGAGTTCGCCTCGTCTGAAAAAGAATTCCCATTTTTTAATTGTTTTCCATGCACTCCGCCGATCCATACGCACGGACGGGCTTTCCTAAATCGTCAAATTCCGTCGTGTAGCGGACCCGGAACGGAATACGATTTTCCGTTAAAGGAATCACCGCTTCCAAAGATTTGACGCCTGCGGCAATCTGGCGATGCCAATCCCGATACATATCGGCGACTTCGGCGGGGAAAAGCCCCGAACGAATAACGGGCTCCGGATAATTGCGAATCAAAGGCGGAAGCCCCAAATCGCGCATGCAGCGGAAGCAAGGGCGCATTTCCTTTTTTTCCACCCAGTATTCCCAACAGTAGATATTTGCCTGTTCGCTGGCCATGCGGAATTTGCGTTCGCTTTCCGACAGGGACTGAATTTGCGATTTTTCTTTGGTGATATTCCGGATGCTCACAAAAAATTGCCGACTGACCGCGCACTCCCCGATAAGCTGAAAAGAACTGCGGATGCAGACCTTCTCGTCGCCACAGCACGCCGACTGGAGTTCCCGCCAAGTTTCGCATTCCTGTTCGGTTTTTGTCGAAATCACCGCATCCAAAGTTTTCAAATAAAGTTCCCGATCCGCCGCCGACATCGTGTTCAAAGGATTCGAGCGGATGAGGTCCTTTTCCGACTGGTTCATTCCCATTTCGCGCAGGTATTTCTGGTTTACCCGCAAAACTTCCACTTGCCCGTCGTGATAATCGATTATGGCGGAACCGCCCACAAAATGGTTGAAAATCAGCGATTCCATCGATCCCGGATTCCAAAACCGGTTGGCATCCAAAGAGTCCAGCAATTTCATCTGCGGCACAATCGCCCCGACCGTGGCTCCACTCAGCAATTTTTCGTAATCCTGCTCGGGCATCGGCTTGGAATATAAGTAGCCCTGCACATAGTCGCACCCGATGCTGCGCAAAAAGTCAGCCTGTTCCACCGTTTCCACGCCCTCGGCAATGACGGGAAGTTTCAACCATTTCGCCATGCGAACGACCGAACTCAAAATAATCCCGCCACGATGATCGCCAATCGCCCCGTCCGGAATAAAATTCATGTCCAATTTCAGCACGTCAAAGCAAATATCCTTGAGAGCCGCCAGCGAAGAATAGCCGCTGCCAAAATCGTCCATTTCCACTTTATAATTCAAAGCATGAAACTGGTCCACGGAATTCATGACGACCTTCGCCCCATGGACAATCATCGTTTCCGTAATTTCGATATGAATAAGATTCGAAGGGATTTTGTATTTCTGGCGAATTTCTTCCAACCGCTGGGTAAAATCCGGTTCTATCACATCGCAACGAGAGAGATTCACCGAGATCCGAACGACAGACAGATTTTTGTCCAGCATTTTCCGCAAAAAACGGCAGACCTGTTCAAACACATAGGCGTCCAATTCCGGAATACGCCGATTTTCTTCCAAGACAGGAATAAAATCCAACGGAGGAACGATGCCGTGTTCTGGAGAAATCCAGCGGACCAGGGCTTCCGAACCGATAAGGCGGCCCGTAGAATGGCTGAACTGCGGCTGGTAATAAACAGCAAACTCTCCCGCTTTTAGCGCTGACGGAAATTTTTCTAGAACCTCTTCCGGAGAAAAAAACATGACGACCTCACATTTACCCTTTAAAGATAAGCTTTTTTTACAAAAAAGCAAAATTCAACGAGAATGCTATTCTTGTTTTGCGGAACGCTGCAGTACATTTTGCCTAAAATCGGGAGTTAAATGCGCACAATTCGCCGCTTTCGGAGCCGATATGTAGATTTTCAGTTCCTTGGTAAAAAATCCCGTCATTTCAAATGAGGCCTTCCAGACGCTGGAATCCGGACATTCTTCCCAGGATTTTCGATTTTTTGCCTGCCATGCAAATTTTCCGCGCTTTTCAAAAAGGAAATCGTCGGATTTTGCCGGTTCATAACCGATTTGCGCCCAGGTTCCGAGCTTTTTGTTTTTCTGATAGAATTGCCGCTGCAATTGCACAAAGCGGGCGGTTTCCCGCTCCAACTCCGCCGCTTTTTCCAAATTCTCCTTGGCAGGATCCCTTTGCAGAACAAAAAACGACAATAGCACTACCGTGACAAGGGTCGCCAAAGCAAACAGCGTCTTTTTGGAAAGCGAAAAAGGCGATATCGAATTGCCCGAGCCTTCCCCGGCCACACGCAAAATCCGAAAGCGAAGAAGCCTTTCGGCTATCCACGACGGGAAAATCCAAAAAACAAGGGCGGCAACTCCAAAAAGCGATGCGCTCACAAAGGCGATCGGTTTCAGACATTCGACGAGCGGCAAAAGCTCGTCCTTGACCGAAAGCAGAATGGCCATCAGCCGCTTGTCCTCTTCAAAATTGTTCAAGGCGAATTTGCCGGTGAAATTGCTGTAGCGCGCCATGGCGAGATTCACCACCTGCGACGCAAAATCGTCCACGTATGAAAGCGCAAAGAACAGAACGCCAAAAAGGATTGCCAGAGCTAGAGCCACGATTCCCAAAAGGCGCACCGTACGGATTTTGGAAAATCCCTTTTCCGTTTCGGATTTCAAAAGGTCACTTTTCGGCAAAGCTTCTTCTGGCATAAATCCTCCCAAAAAACGGAACCGCTACTTGGTCAAAAGTTCCACGGCGAGTTTCTTGGCGGTCGCAAAATCCGCCTTGCCCGAACCGAGCTTGGGCACTTGCTCCACTTTGAATGCGGCTCCCGGAATCATCATTTGCGGAATCCCCGACTTGCGAATTTCCCGCAGCAGTTCATCGGCATCCTTATCGCCGGAATAGAGCAGCACAATCCGTTCGCCTTTCACCTCGTCCGGAATCGCGACAATCACATAATCCATGCCAGCAAGAAGCCCCGTATCGTTCAATTTTCCTTCGACGGCTCCCAAAGAAATCATTTCACCGCCGAGTTTCGCAAAGCGGCTGTAACGGTCCACGATAAAGACAAAGCCGTCCTTGTCCAAATAACCCTTGTCGCCCGTCTTGTACCAGCGATGACCGTCGATTTCTAGAATCACGCTCTTTGTGCGCTCCGGATCCCGGAGGTAACCCTTCATCACCTGGCACCCGCCGATAAGAATCATGCCCTCTTCGCCCTGCGGCAATTCCTCGTTGGTTTCGGGATCGATGATTTTCACGCCGACTCCGGGAATCGGCATTCCGACCGACTGGAGGTTCGCCCGCGGATCCGTGGTCAAAAAGTCGTCCAAAAGAACGTCTTCGGAATTGAACGTGGCGACCGGAGCGGTTTCCGTGCAGCCATAGCCTTCAAAAATGTCCTTTTTGAATTTTCGGGCAAAGAGGTCGCGAATTTCCGTGCGCAATTTCTCGGCACCGGAAAGAACCAGGCGCAGATGTTTGAGGCACATCGGGTGCACCCAGCGGTTAATGCCTACCGCGCGCAAAAAAGTCGGCGTTCCTACGAGAATGGTCACGCGGTATTCCGCACAGACCCGCGCCATCGTTTTCACATCCGTCGGCTCGGAGCAAGTGACCATGGGGATTCCCTCCAGAAGCGGCAAAAGCATCGTCACCGTCAAACCGAACGAATGGAAAATCGGCAGTTCCGCAAGCATCACGTCGTGCGGGCGAATCGAAAAGATGGAATTGGCCTGCTGCGTATTGGAAACCAGATTGCGATAGGTCAGCATCACGCCTTTCGGCATGCCTTCGGAGCCAGAACTGAAAAGAATGACCGCATTGTCCTCGGGCTTCACCGATTTGGCAAACAGGAAATGAATCAGCCGTGCGGGAAGCAGTATCGACGAAGCAATCGCCAGACCGCGGTAGAGCGGACTTACGGATTTTTCCAAATCCTCCACGCAGACCAGTTTGCAGACAGTCCCGAGTTTAAAGAAATCCTGTCCCCGGCGCTGCAATTTGTTCAAGAACGCCCAACTCGTCAGAACCGTCTTGATTTCGGCGCATTCCATGCACTTCAAAACGGTATCGATTCCCGACGTGTAATTCAAATTGACGCTGGTTTTCCCGACCGTCCAGATGCCGAGCAAAAGCGAAACCCCTTCCGGCGAAGGCGGCAGCATGAACCCCAGCCGTTCTTCCTTGGCAGCCATCTTCTCGATTGCGCGGGCGTAAATCAACACCTGCTGAATAAGGCCATAGCCCGTCAAGTGATTGCCCTGCGGGCTGTAAATGGAAACATGGTGGCGCACGCGGCGTTTCGCCGCTTTCAACCAGAGCGGAATAATCGTCGGGTAGTACGAAAGCGATTTCGCCCAAGCCGACATGGAAAGCTCCCGCAGGATATTGCGCAACTTGGCCGGTTCGGTTTCCAGCGGGACTTCTTTTCCAAATGCGATGGAAACAATCCGGGTCGTCTTTTCGCCGAAATTGACGCTTTCATTCGTGTAGCTGTATTTGCCTCCCCAGACCCCCTGGATGTAGAACGGAATTAGGCGCGCACTCGTGTCCTTGACCGCCGACGAATAATCGATGGAAAAACGCCCGATGTTGCAGGATTTGGCAAGCTCGCCTTCCGGAAACACGACGACGGCTTCGCCGTGCAGCAGCGCTTTTCGGATTTTCTCCATGGCGGGTTCCGGGTTGCGGCGGTTGATGCGAATCGCGCCCAAAAGTTTGAGAACCCCGCGGAAAAAGCCGTGCTCCGACTTATTTTCGTTCATCGCCAAGCGCAAAGGCCGAGGGGAAGACATCTGCAAAAGAATCCAATCGATAAGGCTCGTGTGGTTGCCAATCAGCAAAACCGGACCTTCAATCGGGATGTTCTCGTTGCCCGTCACCTTCAGATTGTAGCGGAACACATAGTAGGCGCGGAACATCGTCCGCAAAAGCGACTGCGGAAAACGGATGAACGCCCAGACAAACGCGCCCAGCAAAAAGAGCGAGAAAACAAAAAGGAAAGTTTCACGGTCGATGTGCGTGAATTCGAGCAGAATCGCTTCCAACCCGACGACAAAAATCAAAAAGAGCATCGTCACCATATTGGATACGGCGACGATTCGACCTGTGGAAACCGGGCGGGAGTATTGCAAAAGAAGCGAATTGAGGACCGTCCCCAGCGCCCCGAAAAAGAGGCCAAGAAAAGCGTAAAGCATTCGGATGATGACGGGATTATCGACCATCGGGATGAAGAATGCGCAGACGCTGCAGCCGAACACGGAAACGGGAATCAGCCCGACTTCGATAAACTGGTGCGAAGAGCGCGAAGCGAGATAGCCGCCAAAGACCATGCCCACCGCCGAAAAGACCAGACCGTTCCGCACCACCGCCAAAAACGCTTCGCCGGAAAGGCTTTGGGAAAGCAGAATAAAGACCTGAGCCAGTCCCCAAAAAACCGCAAGCCCGATGATAATCATGCGCGAAAGGCTGATATACCAAGTCGCATGAAAAATCCGACCCGGCGAGCGAATCTGCAAGGATTCTCTTTCTTGACCCGTTTTGGGAAT
Source organism: Fibrobacter intestinalis (assembly GCF_900167415.1). Taxonomy (GTDB): domain Bacteria; phylum Fibrobacterota; class Fibrobacteria; order Fibrobacterales; family Fibrobacteraceae; genus Hallerella; species Hallerella intestinalis. Next base: position 40,960 of record NZ_FUWU01000018.1, read on the forward strand.
GAAAAACGCCGCCACCTCGGAAAGCACCGCCACGCCGACAAAAATCCAAAGCAGATAATCGACGCCCAGCAAAGTGGCCGATTCATGATAAAGGCTTATCACCCCGACAGACGCGACCAACGCCCCGATAATCATCATGGTGAACATGTGGGCGACTCCGGTCGAGAGATGCTCGGTTCCGAACATTTCCTTGACCACGCCGTAGCGCGCGGGACTTCCCAGCGCAAACGAAGACGAAACCAGCAGCACAAACCAGATGGCAACCTGCGGAAGTCCGACCGTCCACAAGACGCCGATGACTATCGATCCCGCCACATAGCCGAGCGAAGACCAGGCGATGACCTTCCCCTTGCCAAAGCGGTCCGCAAGAAAACCGGCAATCGGGAAAAAAAGCAAATAGGGCACATAGAACATCGCTTGCAGCAATGCGCTGTAAACCGGAAATTCATTCGGTTCTGCAAACGAATATTTGAGCCACTGTTCAAAAAAAAGAAAAAGCCCCATCTGCATAAAAGATGAAGCTAAAACAGTTACCAAATACGGGATCAGGCCTTTTTTTCGCATGATAATCCTTATTTTGGCGGAAATTTAGAAATTCTACGCTTTGGCAAGTTCCAGGGCGAGCTGCTTGGACGCTTTAAAGTCCGCTTTGCCCGTCCCGAGTTTGGGAACCGCGGGAACCTTGAAAGCCAGCCCGGGAACCATCAACGGCGGAATGCCCGACTTGCGAAGCGCGCGCAAGACATCCGCAGGCTCCTGTTCCGAACCCGAATAGAGCAGCACGACGCATTCGCCCTTGGCACTGTCCGGAATCGCCGTGACCATGTAATCGCTGCCTTCCAGAATCTTCGTTTCGTTGATGCGGATTTCCACCGCTCCCAAAGAAATCATTTCCCCGCCGAGTTTTGCAAAACGGCTGTAGCGGTCCACGATCGTGAGGAAGCCGTCCTCGTCCAAGTGTCCCTTGTCACCGGTGCGATACCAGCGGCGACCGTCCAGTTCCACAATCGCGCTCTTCGTATGTTCCGAATCCTTCAGATAGCCTTTCATCACCTGGCAACCGCCGATGAGAATCATGCCGTCTTCGCCGACCGGCAATTCCTCGTTCGTATCGGGATCCACAATCTTGTAGAGGGTTCCGCAAAGCGGCATTCCCACCGAACCCGGCTTGTGATTCACCTGCATCGTCAGGTAATCGTCCAAAAGGATATTGTCCAAATTGACGGACGCCACCGGAGCGGTTTCCGTGCAGCCGTAACCTTCCAAAATATCCTTGCCGAACTTGAGCCGGAACGCCGTCGTGATTTCGGGACGGAGCTTTTCGGCCCCCGCGATAATCAAGCGCAGATATTTGAAGCACATCGGATGCACCCAGCGGTTTACCGTAAACGCGCGCAGGAATGTGGGCGTTCCGACAAAGGCCGTCACCCGGAATTCGGCGCAAGCGCGCGCCATCGTCTTCACATCCGTCGGGTCAGCAATCACCACGATGGGAATGCCCTCCACCAGACAGAGAAGGACGTTCACCGTAAGTCCAAACGAATGGAAAAGCGGGAGTTCGGCCAGCATCACGTCGGACTTGGTCGCATTGAAAATGCAAGAGAGCTGCTGGCAGTTCCCCACGATGTTGTAATGGGTAAGCTCCACGCCCTTTGGCGTTCCTTCCGAACCCGAGCTGAACAGGATGGCCGCCGTATCCGTAAAGCGGACTTTTTTGAAATAGAAAAATTCAATCAATTTGACGGGCAAAATGATGCCGGCAAACATGTGGAACACCATCGCCGACTTGGGAATTCCCTTGAGCACATCTTCGGCGTAAATCAGCGTGCAGACTTTGGAAAGCACGGAATAATCCGTTCCCTTTTGTTTTAGGCGTTCCAAGAAAACGCGGCTCGTAATAATCGTTTTGATTTCCGCCCGTTCGATGCACTTTGCGACGATATCCGGCGAAGACGTGTAATTCAGGTTCACGTTGATTTTTCCGCGCACCCAGCCCGCCAGGTTCGCAATGACACCACCCGCAGAAGGCGGCAGCATAATCCCGATATGCGATTCTCCCGAAAGGCGTTTTTTAAATACGCAGCTAAAGGCCAAGGTCGCGCAAAGCAGCTTGTAGCCCGAGAAGTGCGCACCGTCCGGACTGTAAATCGAAGGTCCCGAACGCACGATGCGTTTACAGGCGTAAAGCCACGACGAAGCGATCGGCTTGTAGTATTTTAGCGAGTTGCTCCAGGCATCGATAGAAATTTCCCGCACAATGTTGCGAATCTTGTTCGGTTCCGTTTCCTTGGGGAGCGCTTCGCCGAAAGCCACGGTAATAATGCGGCTCAAGGCCGGCCCGAACAAATGCACATCGCTCGTATAGGCGTAACGGCTCCCCCACAATCCCTGGATGTAAAACGGAACGATTACCGTTTCCGTGTCCTTGATGGCTTCGGAGTAGTCCATGCGGAATGGCCCGATGAACGGGGACTTCGCAATTTCGCCTTCCGGGAAAAGCACCACCGCATCGCCGTTCAGCAAGGCTTCATGAATTTTTTGCATCGCTTCGGCGGAATTCTTCTTGTGAATTCGGATAACGCCCATGCGTTTCAAAAGCCAGCGCAAATACCACTTTTCAAAATGGTCCTTGTTGCTCGCAATCCGGAGCGGACGCGGAGTCGCCATCTGCAAAACAGCCCAATCGATAAAGCTGAAATGGTTGCCCATCAAAAGGACGGGGCCTTCATCCGGCACATTCTGGAGCCCCAGGACCTTCAATTTGTACGGGCTGAAAAAAGTCCGCAAAAGCGAGCGCAAAAGGGCCTGCGGCAGATGCTTGAGGGAATAGGTGAATCCCACAAAGGAAATCAAGGCGAGCGCAATAAAAAATCCCGGGAAAATCCAGCTGCGGTATTCCGGGAAATGCGTCTGCACATTGTAAAGGACAACGGATTCCAGCCCGAGGAAGGCGCCCAAAAGAACAATCTGAATCAAATTGGAAACGGCGAGAATCCGCCCCGAATTGGTCGCCGTCGTATTGAACTGAAGAAGCGCATTGAGAGTCACCAGGAACATCCCGCCGAAAGCGCCCATCAAAAAGAAAGCCACGTCGATAAAAACCTGCGAAGACAGGAACGGAACGATGACAAGGCAGACGGACGATCCGAGCGCTCCCATCGGAACAAGGCCCGTTTCGATATAATCTTTGGAAGCCCGACCGACGATGATAGAACCGAGCAAAAGCCCGAGAATGGCAAAGAAAATCCCGTTTTTGAAAAGAGCCAGCGTTTCATTGGGAGCGGCAGTCTGCTGCTGAAAGACCATTACAAAAACCTGCACACCAATCCAGAAAATGGAAATGCCGACCATGCAAGCGCGGACCGTCGGAATTTTCCAGGTGTGCGCCAAATTGCGGAAAACGGAAGAACGGCGCGCGGACGCATAGCCACGGTGTACCTGCGGAACAAAAAACGCCGCCAAAGTAGAAATGGCGCTGATTCCCATAAAGACCCACGGCCAGGCGACCGTCTTGCTCAAAAATTCTTTGACCGTCGGCGAACCGTCAAAAGCGGAATCCACCGCATCCAGACCGGGAACAAGCAACGCCGCAAGCGCCAGAGCAATCACGGAAATCACCTGCAAAACCGCATTGGCAAAACCGAGGCTCTTGGTCCCATACATTTCTTTTAAAATGCCGTATTTAGCGGGACTGTGCACGGCAAACGCCGAAGCCGTCAGGAGAGTAAAGAAAATCGCCAAGTTGTAAAACTTGAGGGTGTAAAACACGCCCGTCGCAATAAACGAAGCGGTAATGACGACCGATGTACAAGCGAGAACCCGATTTTTAGAAAAGCGGTTCGAAAAGAAACTCGCCGGCACCACCATATAAATAAACGGGAGCAGGAAAAAAGCCTGAAACAAGGCACTCCAGAACTGGAGCTGCGAACCGTCGTAATGCGTCGTCAAAACCTTTTGCGTAAAGACAAAATGCCCCATCACCGCAAAAGTGGTTCCAAAAATAGAGAGAAACAGGGGAAGCGTACCTTTAACATTCCACATAAGCCAATCACCTCAAAATCAGAAATTCAATTTCGCATCCACGCCAAGGGTAAAGCTGTAATACATAAAGGCGTGCTTGCTCGTATATTTCCAGAGGGGAATCGAAAAATAGGGTTCCACCTTGATTTTTCCCAAATCGATAACGGCCTTGGGTTGGATGGAAAAGACCATCACGTATTCGAAATCTTCGCCACCACCAATCGCGCGAACCGTTCCCGGCGTATTGCTCCCCCAAGCGCTGGAATTTCCGAAAATCCATTCAAAGGGAAATCCCAGACCGAGCTGAATCAGCCCCAGATTCAATTCCGGGCGGATAAGGAAAAGAAGCTCGTCCGCAGAATGTTCGTTAAAATCCAAAAAATACCAGGAATGCAGCCGAATCCCGAAGGATTCCCAGTTGCCGTAAAAACTGGTTCCGCCAAAAATCAGAGCCGGAGAGGGATTTTCCCCGTTTCCTAACAGATTTTTAGACCCCGCCGGAAACACGAAATTCAAAAATCCCGCCGAAGAAGGGCTTCCGTATTTAATGCCGAGAATCGGCCCCCAAAAACCCGTCGCATCCTTCATATCTTCATCGCTGCGAAATGGATAGCTGAAATTAAATTCAATGCCCCGAACCGGGCTGACCCGAATCGTCGGAATCAAATTCAACTGGAGATAGGTTTCGTCCAAAGAGGCCTTATCGCCGTCGTGATACAGATTGCTATACAAAACCGTATTCCCGGAGAGCTGCACCTGGAACGTTTTAGGAATGACTCCGAATTCGTTATTCCACGCCAAACCCAGCGCCGAAAAAGCGAGAACAAACAATAGACCTGTTTTTTTCATTGGCTACCTCATTTTCAGCCCAAAGATAATTAAATAACTCATGCACCCAGCAGAATTGACCGAGGATTTCAGGACTTTCCCCTCAAAATTCCGCCATCGCCAATTCCATTTCTTCGATTTCCCGCGGAATCGCCGCCGAAATATCCTCGCAGCCATCCGGAGTCACCAGCAAGTCGTTTTCAATGCGGATTCCGACATTTTCCGCATAGCGCACGCCAGAAAGCTCGATTTCAAAATAGCCGTAAATTCCGGGTTCATTCGAAATCAGCATCCCGGATTCAAGCGGTTTGTCCATATAGACGCGGAAAGGGTCGCCTTCGTGAATCTGTTCCCCGATAAGATGGCTGACGCCGTGCGGTCGCTTGTCGTAAAGCAGACGGCATTTGCCGCCTTTCTGCACAAAACGTTCGTCGAGTGCTTTTTCAATAAAATTCCAGACATTCGCATCCAATTCCCGCAAAAACGCTCCGGGCTTCACCTGCGAAGCGTGAAATTTTTGAGCATCCAGAACAATGGAATACAGGATTTTTTGCAGCGGGTTGAATTTTCCGCCGACGGGAACCGTTCTCGAAATGTCGCTGTGCTGCGTTCCCGCCCGGATTCCAAAGTCCATCAGCAAAAGTTTTCCGCTTTCCAAAGGCTCGTCATTTTTCACATAGTGCAAGCAGCAGGCATTTTCTCCGCAAGCCATAATCGTCGGGAAAGCCAAATCCCCGTCACTTTGCCGCTGCATCTGGTAATTCAAGAACAAAGCGGCATCCCGTTCCGTCCGAAAATTTTTCATTTCCTTCAAAAAGAGGCGAAACGCTTCGGCAGTCCAGCCCTGCGCTTTCCGGGAATCCTTCTGCTGAAAGGGATCGAGCACGACCCGCAAATCGAAATGCTTTTCCGCCAGGCTCTTTATGCGACAGGAATCGCCGAAATGCGCTTTCAATTCATCGGCGAAACGCCCGTTGTGATCCCCCGTAATCCCCCGGACGCCGTTCTTCGTCAAAAATTCCAGGAAAAAAACTTCCAGCGAATCGAGCCGCCATTTTTCCACGGACGCATCCAAATAGCGCCAGAACTCCGTCGAAGGATAAATCCTTTGAAAACCCGTCCTTTCCTTCACCTCGTCCAAGTCGTCCGAATACGCGAGCTTTCGCCCCGTCCAGAATTCCCCCAAAACGTCCTTCTTCGGCAAAAACAGCACCTCGCGTTCCCCTTCGCTTTCCGCAAGCGGATTCAGCAAAAGCTTGCAACCCGGCTGATTCAAGCCCGTCAAATACAAAAAGGATGGATCCTGGACCATCTTGTTCCCGATTTCCGTAAAGACTTCTTCGGAACCCGGATTTTGAAAAACCCCGGCAAAAAGGCCGATGGTTTCCAATTTTTTCAGCAGTTTCTTTCGGCGGGAACGATAAATTTCGGTTGCGGGCACATCGCCCGACGGTTCAATAAATACCTGAGAATAGCGATTCATGCCACAAAATCTACTTTTTTTGACGCCTAAAACGAAAACACGCCGATTTTTCTATATATATTTCCGTAGAACCAATTTTGCATGGAGCTTTTACAATGTCTTTATCTAAACTCTGGAAACTCGCCCTCGCTTCTCTTTGCGCATTCTCCCTCGTCGCTTGCGCAGGCTCCCGTCAAGGGGGCAGCGAGGACTCTGGCGAAGAATACACGGAAGAATCCGAAGGCGGTTCCGCCAAAGCCCAAAAAGTGGATGAAGGCGAACTGCAAAGAACCCAGCAAGAAGCCATGAAAATGACGGAAGAAAACCACGAGCTGCGCCGCCAGATTTTTGAAGCGAAAACCCAGCTCGGCATTTCCACGCAACCGGCCGCCGAAGAACCCGCAGCCGATGCAGAAGCCGTCCAATAATTGATGGAACAAGAAGTCCGATACCCTCTTTCCGACAATCTCAAACGGATTATCGCGGGAGAAAATGAAACGGTTTTCCGCATGGTGGAAGACCGTTTTTCCGTTATCGTCCATTCCCGCCTTTCCGGACTGCGCATCGAAGCCAAAGGGGACAAAGCCGACCTTCAAGGAGCCTTGTCCATGCTCGACCAGGTGAAAATCGCCGCCAAAAACGGCACGTTCATCTCGCCGCATTTTCTGGCGGGCCTTGCCGAAAAAAGCCCGAACGAAACTCCCTTCATTCCTCAGGAAGTCATCCTCCGGAACAAAACGGGAATTCCCGTCGTCGCCAAGACCGCATCTCAAGCGGAACTGCTCAAAGCCTGCGAAAAAAACGACGTCATCTTTGCCGACGGGCCTGCGGGAACGGGAAAGACTTTCCTCGCTGTAGCCATCGCCGTCGCCAGCCTGGAACAAAGAGAAGTGGAACGCATTTGCCTGGTGCGCCCAGCGGTCGAAGCGGGAGAATCGCTCGGCTACCTTCCCGGCGACCTCAAAGAAAAAATCGCGCCCTACCTGCGCCCCATCCAAGACAGCCTGGCCGAACTGCTGCCCGCGGAAAAATTGCGCAAATACCAGGAAAGCGGTCAAATTGAAGTCGCACCGCTCGCCTATATGCGAGGCCGAACCCTCAAGCACGCCTTCATCATTCTGGACGAAGCGCAGAACACGACCATTCCGCAAATGCAAATGTTCCTGACGCGTCTGGGTTCCCACTCCAAAGCGATTATCACCGGAGACTCTTCCCAAATCGATTTGGGTCCCAAGCAGACTTCCGGTTTTGCGCACGCCATCCGGCTTTTGTCCAAAGTCAAAGGCATCGCCCACATCCGCTTTCCGGCGACAGACGTTCTGCGCCATCCCCTGGTACGGGAAATCATTAAAGCATACGAATCCGGAGACAGAAAATGAATCATAAAACTTTGAAGCGGCATCTCTTTTTCGGATGCCTTATCGTCATTATTTTGGGAATCGTCCTGTTCCCCGACAAAAATTTGGCGCAAAAATCCGAAGTTCCCCACCTGGGGCAGATTAGCCCGCGGACCATCGTCGCCCCCATTTCTTTTGAAGTCCCCAAGTCCGCGCAGGAAATCATCAACGAAAAATCCCGCGCCGCCGACAAAGTCTATGCGGTATTCGAATACAACCACGACGAAACCGTGCGCATTCTCAACGATTTAAAATCCTACCTTTCGAGTCTTTCCCGCTATGGAACTCTCCAGGCCGAAATTTCGGCGGATACCGACGATTCGACCATGCAGATCAAAGTGCAGCAGGCCTCCCAGATTTTTCACCAGCTGACGAACCGCCTTTCCAACACGGCCGTGCAGCAGCTCTCTTCGAGCAAGCGGGCAAGGGATTCCCTGGAAAGCGCGTTCAACCGGATGCTAGATCAAGGCGTTTCCAACACGCTTCTCGCGACGAACAACACCAGCGTGCAACTTTTCCGAGACACCTACAACATCCAGGACGTCAATTACCTGCCCTATTCCAAAACCGAAGTTTCCTTTGTGCGGGACAATGAAGAACGCAAGCTGGACGCCAGCCGCATCCAGCCACGCGAACGCGCCATCGACGAAACATTCACCGACTTGCAACAGTATTTTAAAAACCAGGCGATGCAGAGCGCATTTTACGAGGCTCTCTATGTGTTCACCCTGCCCAATGTATTTTATCTGAAAAAAGAAACGGAACACCGCCGGGAACTGGCCGAAAATCAAGTGAACGCTTCCAAAGGCATGATTCCCCGCGGCATGGAACTGATTTCGCAAGGATCGATTGTCACCAAAGACGTGCTGGAACGGCTAGAAGCCATGCAGAACGCCATGCAAAAAGAAGAAGGTTCGCGGCACTTCACCGCCATCTACGGTCAAGCCATCTTTATCGCCGTCATCATTTTCCTCTTTTTCCTGTATTTTTACTACTTCCATTCCAAGCGTTTCCGCACCCGCCGCCAAATCTGGAGCATCGCCGCCCTCGCCGCCATCCAGCTTTGCGCATTTGCGGCCATTCACCATTTTGGCGCTTATATCCAGACGACCACCCCGAACCTGCCGCAGGACATCGACGTAACGTGGTTCTTCCCCTTCATCCTTTCCCCCGTCATTTCCACCGTCCTCTACGACCGGAAAATCGGCACGCTCTTCTCCATTTTTTCGGCATCCTTTTTGGGCATTCTCTCTGGCTACGACCTTTCGACAACCATTCTCGCTTTTGGAATCTGCTGGGCCGGGCTTCACAACCTGAACCGGATCCGTTACCGTTCCCAATTCATCTGGAGCATTCTGGCCGCCATCGTCGCCTTTGCCATCGCCCTTTCCATCCAACTGCTTTTGCGCAATCGCTTCCAGTGGGAAATCATCTACCCGACATTCCTCGCGGGCGTTATCAATATCGTCACGTGGAGCGCCGTCTCCTCCGTGGTGCTCATCCATTTGGCCGAACGCATTTTCGGCATCACGACCGACTTGACGCTGCTGGAGCTTTCGGACTTTAACCGCCCTGCGCTCAAAAGACTTTCCGACCTTGCTCCGGGAACCTTCCACCACTCCATTCAGGTGGCGAATCTCGCCGAAAAAGTCGCCGACGAAATCGGCGCGAACGCCCTGCTCGTGCGCACCATGGCCCTTTACCACGACATCGGGAAAACCATGCGTCCCGAATTTTTCACGGAAAACCAGAAACAGGGCATCAACCCGCACACGAGTCTCCAGCCGCGCGACTCCGCCAAAATCATTCTCAGCCATGTTACCCAAGGAATTGAACTCGCCAAGGAATTCAAGCTGCCCGAAGCCATCACCGACGGCATTGTGGAACACCACGGCACGAGCATCATCCAGTATTTCTATCAGGAAGCCAAAAAGCAGGATCCAGGAACGAAAGCGGCGGACTTCACCTATCCGGGACCCAGGCCGCAATCCAAGGAAACCGCGATACTGATGATTTCGGACGTCGTCGAAGCTTCCAGCCGCGCCATGCCCGAACCGACGCCAGAAAAACTGGAAAACCTCATTTACACGACCATCAACGCCCGGCTTAACGAAGGCCAGCTTTCCGAAAGCGGACTCAATCTGCGAGAAATTTCCCAGCTCACAAAAGTCTTTTTGCAGAGTCTTGACGGCACATACCACACCCGCGTGAAGTATCCAGCCGCAGCGCTTGCCGCAGGAAGAAGGCGTCCACAACTCCAGCCCTGACAAAATTCGAGTATTTCAAAAAAAATTGCATTTTTTCTTGGAATACCCCTTGACACGGTTTAAAATCATTTATATATTTGGGCTACCCTATTGGTGATAACACTAAACAAGGCTTGAAGTTATGAAGAAGAACATTCTTTTAGTGGCTCTCGGAGCTTTGTTGATAGTGATCGGATTTGTCTGCCTCGCCCAAGGGCCTGCGGACAACCCTGTATCACTGACGGTCGCACCGATTATTTTGGTTCTTGCCTATCTGGTTGTCATTCCTATTGGAATCTTCTGGGGTGGCAATGATCGAAAGAAGTAGGGGCGATTAGCTCAGCTGGTTCAGAGCGTCTGCCTTACAAGCAGAATGTCAGCGGTTCGAATCCGTTATCGCCCAGAAACGGGGTGGTAGCTCAATTTTGGTTAGAGCACCGGCCTGTCACGCCGGAGGTTGCGAGTTCAAGCCTCGTCCGTCCCGCTAAAAACCTCTCTTCGGAGAGGTTTTTTGTTTTAAACTCGCGCGCATTTCCGCATCCTTTCGCAAAACTTCTGCGCTTCCTTTCTTTTTCATCTGGCTGTCACGGGTTTGCCTCATGCCCACGCCTGCCATTTTGCTAATATGAATGGACTTGCCGGATTTTGCGGCAAGGATTGGAGTGCCGCGGCAAGCGTTCACGCGCACAGCGCGGGAATGGAGCGAAAGCGGAAGCACGGAAAGCCTGATTTTTGTGAAGCGGTGCGGAACAAAAAGCCGCCCGAAAAAAGGAGAAACACGATGACCAAAGTGAAATGCGGACACGCCTGTACGATAGGCGAATCGCAGTCTCGCAAGCCCGGATTGTCAAGTTTTTGCCGCTGCACTTAAATTGCTCGTCCCCCAAAACGGAGACTTCATGGAAATTCTGCCGATCAAAAACCGAGGCGAATTTAGACGCTGGCTTTCGGAAAATCATGGCAAGGAAAAAGAATGCTGGATTATCGTCCAACGGGGACGCCCTGTGGATGATGGCACTTTCTGGTACATCGACGCTGTCGAAGAAGCGCTCTGCTTCGGTTGGATCGACTGCACGACCAAAAAAACGGGACTCGGAACGGCGCAGCGTTTTGCACCACGTCGCAAAAAAAGCGTATGGTCCGAACTGAACAAAGAGCGTTGCCGCAGAATGGAAAAACTCGGCAAGATGACAGACGCGGGCAGAGCCGTTCTTTCCGATATGTCTGAAAAGGGCTTTGTCATGGACGCAGATGTGCTCGCCGCCCTTCAAGCGGACAAAAAGGCGTGGCACTATTTTTTGACTTTTCCGGTTTTATATCAGCGCATCCGAATAGACACGGTTCAAATCAAAAAGAAAAATCCAAAAGTTTTCCGTTTCCGCCTTCAAAAACTCATAGAAAACAGCAGGAACGGCGTTATGTACGGCGAGTGGAACGACAACGGACGACTTTCATATTGAAAAAGCTCGTGCCAAAAAGCAAAAATAAATTACAATCTAAAGGTTACTGCTATGTTTTGGACAAACAAATACCATTCTCCCATCGGCGGCATAACGCTAGCCAGCAACGGAACAGAACTGATCGGGCTTTGGTTCGACGGACAAAGATTTTTTGCCGACACATTGCCCGAAGAATACGAAGAAAAGGATTTGCCTGTTTTCGAGCAAGCACGGAAGTGGCTCGACATTTATTTTTCGGGAAAAGTCCCGGGTTTTACACCGCCACTTGCATTCGTCGGGATTTCGCCATTTAGAAAGCGCGTCTGGGAAATCATGCTTGACATTCCGTTCGGAGAGACTTCCACCTACGGAAAAATCGCCCAGCAAATCGCATGGGAAACGGGCAAAGCGGTCTCGGCGCAAGCCGTCGGCGGTGCGGTCGGGCACAATTCCATTTCGCTGATAATTCCCTGCCACCGAGTCGTCGGAACGAACGGCGGCCTCACCGGATACGCTGGCGGTATCGATAAAAAAATCGAACTGTTGAAAATGGAAGGCGTTGACATTTCAAAATTTGCGTTGCCGATATAAAAGAACCGTTCCCTTTTGCGCCAAGGATTGTAGGGGCTGCGCCAGCAGTTCCGAAGCGTCGCGCCGGAATGAGCGATAGCGGACCCCCGCAAAGCCTGTTTTTGTGGATCTTCGCAAAACAAAAAGGCGCCCAAATAAACCCAAACGTTCAACTCGTCGATTGCGTCGTCTCAAAACCGATTTTTGCGTACGGATTTTCAAAAACGTTTCGGCTCATTTTCCGAATCGATTTTCGGAAGTTCTGTTTGCCTCTTTTCGACGGCGCTGTCCAGAATTTCTTCCACAAATCAAATTCAAGCCGACAAACTAAAAAACGCATCGAATACAAAAACGCCGAAGAAACTCTTCGGCGCATATAAAAGACAGGGCAAAAAATTAGAAATGGATGACGCGAACGCGAATGACCTTTTCCAACTTTTTCAGCGCATCGATAATGGAATCATCGACGGAAGTTTCCACATCAATCAGATTGTATCCGATTTTGCCGTTGCTCTTGTTGCTAAAGCTTGCAATGTTGATGTTTGCGGCACCAAAGACCTTGGTGATTTCGGCAATCATGTTCGGCACGTCCTGGTTGATGACAACGACGCGGCTCTTGACTTCTGCATGCGGATAGCTGTCCAGCGGCGGAAAATTGACCGAGTTGCGCACCACGCCAAATTCCAAATAGTCCTTGAGTTCTTCGACAGCCATTACCGCGCAATTTTCTTCCGCTTCTTCGGTGCTTGCGCCAAGGTGCGGGAAAATTTTGATTTTCGGATTCTGCAAGGATTTTTTGTCGGCGAAATCCGTCAAGTAGCTCTGCAAACGGCCTTCGTCCAGCATCTTGTAAACGGTGTCCATGTTCACGATTCCGCCGCGGGCGAAGTTCATGATAATGGAGCCTTTGAATGTGGCAAGGTTCTTTTCGTTCAGCATATTTTCCGTGACGCCCTTGATGAACGGAACGTGGACGGTAATGAAATCCGACTTGGCAATCACTTCGTCGATGGTCTTCACCACCGAGACGACATTTGAAAGCTTGTGCATGTTCGCCGCGCTCGGATAGGGGTCGTAAGCGACGACGTTCATGTTTTTCCAGCGGGCATAATTTGAAACGAGAACGCCGATTTTGCCAAGGCCGATAACGCCCAGGGTCTTTCCGGAAAGTTCCGTTCCCGAGAACATTTTCTTGCCTTTTTCAATCGTTTTGTCCAAAGCGGGATCGTTCGGATCCAGATTCTTGACCCAGTTCGTCGCTTCAAAAACGTGGCGCACTTCCATGCCGAGAATCGTCATGACCAATTCGGCGACAGCGTTCGCATTGGCTCCCGGCGCATTGAATACGCAAATTCCCTTTGCGCTCGCCTTGTCGATGGTGATGTTATTGACGCCGGCACCGGCGCGGGCGACGGCCAGCAATTCGCTGAAAGAATCCGTATCGACCTGGGCGCTGCGGACAAGAATCGCTTCCGGATTTTCAACCGATTCCGAAACTTCGTAATCCTTGCCAAACAGGCACAGACCTTTCTGGGAGATATTATTCAGGGTTTTGATTTTACGCATGGTGAGTTCCTTTGTTATTATTCATTTAGATTCTTTTGCTTCCACATAACGACCGCGGCTCTTGATGAGTTCCACGAGTTCGTCCAAGGCATTTGCCTCGGGGACATTCTTTTTGACACAGGTTTTGCCCTCGAACAGATTGATGAATCCGGGGGCCCCGCCGATATAGCCGAAATCCGCATCGGCCAATTCTCCAGGACCGTTCACAATACAGCCCATCACGCCGATGGAAATGTTTTGCAAATGTCCCAGCCGGGCCTTGATTTTTCCGACGACTTCCCGAATATCGTAGAGAGTTCTGCCACAGCCCGGACAGCTGATGAATTCCGTTTTGCTCCGACGCACGCCGGCAGCCTGCAAAATGTCGAAAGCGAGAGACACGGCCATATTCTGGTCGCATTTCGATTCGACGACAACGGCATCGCCTATTCCGTCGGCGAGCAAGCTGCCAAATTCGGCTGCCGTTTTCAGCTTGTCGCTTTCCGAAGCGGAAATCCGTTTGTAAAGCAGCACCGGATTTTTCTGTTTTCTCGATTCCAAAGCCGAAACCAGCGCGCGGTTGCCCAAAACGAATTGCTCGCCCACATACGCCACCAAAGAATCCTGCGGGATATTTCTGCTTCCATCGGCAAAAGCGGCGATATCCAATTCGTCCTTAAAAGCGACTATGTTCTGCCCAGCAAAGCCGGTGAACGCAAATTCCGGAGACCGAAGTCCATTGGAAAGACTGAGAACCGGAGCCGAAACGCCAACACGCACCATTTCCGCTGCACCGATAGCGACCCCCGAATACGAAACTTTTTCCGTTTCCAGACGCTTGTAATGGTAAGGGTCCTTTGCCCAATCGGGAACGTGAAAGTTCAACGTTTTTTGCGGAAGTTCAGAAACCCGAATCAATTCTTGCGCGACAGGAACCTCGGCAACAGGATCCTCGGTCAAGGAAACGCGAATCGTATCGGCAAGGCCGTCGATTAAAAGCGAGCCGATGCCGACCGCCGACTTGAGCCGTCCATCTTCGCCAGCTCCCGCTTCCGTAACGCCAACATGGAACGGATACGGTTTGAAATGCTCTTTTTCCAATCGGGCGGCAAGCATCCGATAAGCGGCAATCGCCACGCGGGGCGTCGAAGATTTCAAGCTGACCACGACCTGATCAAAATGTTCCGCTTCGCAGACCGCCAGATATTCCATGGCGCTTTCGACCATTCCCTCGACCGTATCGCCATAACGGTAAAGCATCCGAGCCGAAAGGGATCCGTGATTGACGCCGATGCGAATCACCCGTCCGCGCTCTCTGGCCTCCCGGACAAACGGCGTAAAGGCCTCGACGACTTTTTCTTTGCCTTCTTCAAAATTTTTTTCCGCCTGCTTTTCCAAAGTGGCAATTCCCGAATCGACAAAATTGCCCGGATTGATGCGCACTTTTTCGACCCACTTGAGGGCTTCGAATGCGGCCTTCGGCTGGAAGTGGATATCTGCAGAGACGGGAACCCGACAGCCCATAGCGCGAATCTGGCGCATCACTTCTTCGAGTGCCTGGGCGTCGGCAAGAGTCGGCACGGTAATACGGACAAGACAGCATCCCGCCTGAGCCAAGGCCAAAGTCTGGCGAACGGTTTCTGCGACATCTTTGGGTTTGGTCGTCGTCATGGACTGCACGAGCACGGGGGATTCGCCGCCAATCACGGCTTCGCCAACTTGAACCCGGACCGTTTTTCTGCGAACCGGAGAGAAGCGGTTCGGCATATAGGGATAATTAAAATTTTCGGACATGGCTTCAATATAGCACTTTTTGGGATTTATATACAAAATTCCACCTCGATTTGCTTGGTTGGTGTGCTTCGACAGGCTCAGCAACCGGTTGTCGAACCATGGTTAGCAACTAGTGATCAGGAGGAGGTAGTTGGGAGTTGGAACTGATAACTGATAACCGAGTTTCCCCTTTCGCGAAGTAACATATCTCATCCCGCCCCAAAATCTAAAATTTCCCACCGCCAAGCGTGGCGGGGGATAGGGTGAAGGGAAAAGGGGCTGCCCATGAGTCTTAAGAGTTTTACTCTTTTAGACGAATTGTCCCTGGAAGGGAGCCTT
>NZ_FUWU01000038.1 GCF_900167415.1 Fibrobacter intestinalis
TTTTCCCGACTCGGAGCCGCCGCCGAGCAAAAAAGGGGACAGGTTGGAACATGTCCTGGCAGGGAAATCCGCTTGCCGGGGTTAGGATTCCTACGCCCAGAGTTGATTTCAGTCAAATCCGGGCCGGTTCTGCAAAGATTTTCACGTCTTTTGTATTGCAATCTTTACAAATCCGAGTTATATTTTGCTTATCGTTGGCGGAAACTTTCGCAGAAGCGCACTTCTGCGAAATTCACCGTTGGGCCGGCTTGCGCCCGGAACCTCCCGATTTTCCAAAATTTTCGTTCCAATAATCACTATTTCTTTGCGGAGCAGGATCTTGCGCCCACTTCGGGTTCTTCACGAACTCCCAGAACGCTTCCTGCACGCGCCGCTTGCTCTCAAATGTCGGGTGCACGTAAAGGTCAAGAGTCGTATGGGTGCTGGCGTGACCGAGAAGCACCGAGAGCGTTTTCAGGTCCTTGTTAGAAGTCAGCGCATGGGTAGCGAAGCTGTGCCGCAGGGTGTGGATGTGGGCATCCACTTCAATTCCCGCCGCCTTCAAAAACTTCTTGAAATGGTTCTGCAAAGTCCGCTGGTCGTGCTTCACCAAAAAACTGTCCGGCGGATTTTCCCTCGCCGTCTTTTTCAGCCATTGGAGCAGATTTTCCGGGATGGGGATTTCCCGATGGCCGCTTTCGCTTTTCGGTGGGCAGAGTTTGCGGACGGTCTTCGGAGACTTGGCGATTTCGTCCGCTCCTTTTGCTGCTCCTTCACTTCCATTCGGCAGCCGTTCCAGCGTCCCGTGAATTTTGATAGTATTTCGTACAAAGTCAAAATCCGAAAATTTCAGGGCGCAAGCTTCCCCCAGGCGCATCCCGGTGAATGCAATCAGCAAGAGGCTCCGGGCCGAATTTTCCAGTTTCGGATTTTCGTTCTTTTCCGGCGCATCAACCAGCGCGACAAGTTCCTCTGGCGAGAGGGGAACCGCCTCCCCTTTTCGTGTCGCCCCAGCGTGGGGAAAGTCCAGCGCGCCAAAATTCTCCGGCGAAAGCGACGCTTTCAAAATCTGCTGCAACGTCGCCAGCACGAAACGCCGCGTTGGAATTGCCAAATGTTCGAGAGTGCTTTCCGCAAAATCCCGCACACTTGCCGAATCAAAACCGACCAGCTCCACTTCGCCAAAATACGGCAGCAGATACTTTTGCAAAATATTTGCGTATTTCGCCCGGGAGCTCTCGCTCCAGCCCAAGCACTTCTTTTCAAACCACCTTTTCGCCGCTTCCTTGAACCGCATCGCGTCTCCTTTGTTCCATGACGGTGCAAAGTTTGCAAAAAAAGACGTACTCTGGCGACTTGCTGTCTGGCGTTTTTCCGTCATTGCGAACCCGCCAAGGAGAAAATCTGCCTCATTTGAAAGCGACCGTCATTGCGAACCCGAAGGGTGAAGCAATCCTTTCACGCAGCCAAGATTGCCACGCCGCTATCGCGCCTCGCAATGACGGGATGCCAACAAGGATTGCTTCGGCTTTGCATCCCTGAAACTTGGAATCTTCGATTCCGTAGTTGAAGTATCCCTGGAAGGGACAATTCGCCTAAGGGATGCAGAGCTTCCAAGGCTCATGGGTCGCATTGTTCCTCGCTGGGACGGATTGTGTACAGGATAGCCTGCTCGCTTGCGTTCCTTGTGCAGGCTGTTGTTTTTACGTCATTGCGAACCCCCAGAGGGGTGAAGCAATCCTTTCACGCAGACAAGATTGCCACGCCTTGCTCGCAATGACGGGTGGGTCGCAGGGATTGCTTCGCTATTGTGCCTGGCGTTTTTCCATTTGCCCACAACCCCGCTGACAATTTTTGGGCGTTTTTCCGGTTGCCCATGAACCCGCTGGGGATTTTACGTCATTGCGAACCCGAAGGGGTTATACGACACTTGTCAATTTATTGACTTAGTGGAGTTATCCTCTATGTGGATATACGACACTTGGTAACTTTGTTACCTTAGTGGAGTTATACTCTATGTGGATATACGACACTTGGTAACTTTGTTACCTTAGTGGAGTTATACTCGAAGTGTAGAAGCAATCCTTTTTTTTGCAGATAGGATTGCCACGGCGTTATCGCGCCTCGCAATGACGAGGTGCCAGCAAGAATTGCCGCGGCTTTGCATCCCTGAAACTTGGAATCTTCGATTCCGTAGTTGAAGTATCCCTGAAAGGGACAATTCGTCTAAGGGAACAAGTTCCCAAGACTCATGGGCGAAGGCGAGCACCTCGCGACCCGCGGGAAAATTCACCTTGTGAAAAGAAGTTCTTGTTTTGCAGAAGAGTTCACCTTATGAAGAGCCATTCCACTTTAAAAGGGAGTTCCCCTTGTGAAAGAAAATTCTCTGTCTGAACAAGAGTTCCCCTTGTGAAAGAAAATTCTCCGTCTGAAAAAAAGTTCTCCTTGCAAAAGAAAATCCCCCGCTAGAATAAATGACCCACATTCGTCAAGGCGAAAAACGCAAAGCGGCAGGAAGCCACTTCTCCCAGCTCATTTCCAGCGGAAAACCTTGAAAATGCCGAGCGGAACGGCAACCGTAATGATGGGAATTTGCAGCAGTTCCGTAATGGGAATGGCAAAGAGAAGTCTGGTTTCGCGAAGCCGAATCGCTCCAATGGACAAAAAAAGCACATCGATGGCGACTTTGCTCGCAAAAGGAATGAAAAACCAGGCCCAGGGGAAATCGAGAAACAGGGCGAGCCACGGAGAAATAAAAAGCCACACGTAGAAAGTGTAAATCAGAGTCAGGAAAAACGTGTAGAGGTGATTGCTGTAGCTGGTACCGTTGCTGGACCAGCGAGCGCGTTGATTCAAAAGCCCTTTAAAAGAATCGACGGGCGCGGTTTCTACGACGGCGTTTTCATCTAGGTTGTAGCAAAAACCGACATTCGGTTCCTGAATCATTTTGTGCACAAGCATGTCGTCGTCGCCCGAAGAAAGGTGCACCAGGTCGCCGAATCCGCCGACTTTAAAAAAGAGTTCTTTTTTGTAGGCGAGAGCTGCCGCGCTGGCGACCATCGGGATCCCCATGCTGAATCCCGCCGCTTCAATGGACGTGTAGCCGAGGGTTTCGAGTTTTTGAAAAGCGTGGACAATGCTCGGCGAACCCGAATTCTTTTTGGGACCTTGCACAATGGCGATATTTCCGCGGAAACGGCTCGCCATCGAGCGAATCCAACCTCGGGGCGGAATGCAGTCGGCGTCCATCGTCATTAAAATTTCGTGTTTCGCCGTTTTAAATCCCGTTTCCAAAGCCCGCTTTTTGGGGCTTTCCAAAAAGGGCGCGTCCATAGGAATATGCACAACGGAAAATCTCGGGTGCCCGGCGGCAAATTCTTCCAAAATTTGAGCGGTTCTGTCTGTAGAGCGATCGTTTACGCAGATGACTTCCCATTCTCCGCTGTAATCCTGAGCGTCCAAAGCCTCCAAAGTCCGTCGGGCGTGTTCTTCTTCATTGCGAAGGGGGACTATAACCGAGACGCTCCAGAGTTTTTCCGGCTGCCCGCCATTCTTTTTTGCCCGCAGAAGCCCTATGGACAAAAACAGGAATAAGGACACGTAGAGCGCGGAAAGAACGCTGATGATACAGAGGCTGAGCATAACGCGCAAAATATATTTATTATTATGCCGAATTATGATCCATCCTTCCGCCTATGTGAGCCAGAACGCCAAAGTTGCAGACAGCGCCTGCATCGGGCCTTGGTGCATTGTGGAAGATTTTGCGGAAATCGGAGAAAATGTGGTTTTGGAATCGCGGGTCCATGTTTTGCCCTTTGTGAAAATTGGAGCGGAAACGCGGATTTTTGACGGGGCGAGCCTCGGCAACGTGCCACAGGATCTCAAGTTTGCGGGGGAACGGACTTTTTTGGAAATCGGCGAGCGTTGCGTTATTCGGGAATACGCGACTTTGCACCGGGGCACGGCGGAAACGGGAAAAACCGTTGTGGGGGATGAATCGCTGGTGATGGCGTACGTCCATGTCGCCCATGATTGCCAAATCGGAAAAGGCGTGGTCATATCGAATCGGGTACAGCTTGCCGGGCACGTTCAAATTGGGGATTATGCCAATTTGGGCGGAACCGCCGGCGTTTCGCAGAATTGCCGGATCGGGGCTTATAGTTTTGTCGGGGCGGCGCTGAAGGTGGACAAAGATGTGCCGCCTTATGTGAAGGCTCTGGGAAATCCGCTGCGCTTTGCCGGTGTGAATCTCCACGCCCTTCGGCGTTTTCCGGAACGTTTTTCGGCATCGCGGATGGTGGAAATCGAAAAGCTCTACCGGGACTTTTTTCACTCCCGCAGTCCGGTCGAAGAAAAAGCAAAAGAAATGGTGAAATGTCAAGATTCTACCATTCGGGATTTTTTTCTTGTCGAAAATCGCCCATTGATCCGCTAGCTCTGTGGTTTAGTGATTAGTTGTCAGTTATCAGTTGTTGGAGTTCATAGGAAATTGCAATCGAAGCAATCTCTCCGAAAGGGAGCGTCATTGCGAGGAGCAAAGCGACCCATGAGTCTTGGGAACTTGTTCCCTTAGACGAATTGTGCAAAGCCCCATGAGTCTTGGGAACTTGTTCCCTTAGACGAATTGTCCCTTTCAGGGATACTTCAACTACGGAATCGAAGATTCCAAGTTTCAGGGATGCAAAGCCGCGGCAATCTTTTTTACGGAAAAGATAGCTTCGTCATTCTCTTTATTCATTCCTCGCCATGACGCACTTTTGAAGCGTCTTCGTTGTCATTGCTCTCCAATTTGAAGAATTCTCGTTGTCGCTTTAGAGGGCCGCCTAAAAGGAAAAAGCGGCAAATTGCCGCTTCTTCTGAAATTTTTAGATGGCTTTAATTTTGAAAGAAAGCCTCTAATGCTCCGGGATACCAAGAGTTGTTTGAACGGTCGTAAGCTTCAAAACCGCCGACTTTGGTGAATCCCCAGAATGTCCAGCTGATGTCGAATTTTTCGGCGGCGGCAATCGTTTTTTTATTCCAGAGAGCCCAGTATTTATCGCTCGGACCATCCGTTCCACAGCTGCTGCGGGACCCTGCCGCCACCCCGAATTCCCCCATATTGAGCGGAACATGGCCTCCATTTACATCCGGGTAAAGTCTTCTGGCGAGGGTTACATAGCTGGCTATATCGGTTTGCGCCGAATTGATGTATGAATCATCTCCGACGCATTTATAGCCGTGGCCTTCATGACTAAAGGTGTAGGGTTCGTAATAATGTCCCGAATAGATGATGTTGCCGTCTTGGGGGAGTTTCAGGGCGCCCAGATCGGCGAATTTTGCCGCATGATAGGATTCGAACATGATTGTCTTTCCCGGAGCGGCGGCGCGGATGATGCTGTAGGCACTGAGCATCACGTCGTTCAACACGTCCGCATTTTTAATAGTCGGTTCGTTCAGGATTTCCAGAACGAGCATGGAATCGGGAAACGCGTTCAGCACCGTGGCGACTTGCGCCCAAATGGCCAAAAAGTGAGCTTTTTCGGCTTCGTAGGCGGCGGAATTGGCTTCGGGATTGTCCGTATAATTATTGGCCGCATCCATCAGTTCGTAATACCAGTGAAAATCGACAATGACTGCCAGCCCTGCCTGGATGGCCAGTTGCACATCTTCGACGACACCGGCAAGGCGGTCGGGGTTGACCTCGTGGGTGACGGGGTTGGAATTGTGCTGCCAGCGCACCGGAATCCGCACGGAATTGAATCCCGCATTTTTGATGATTTGGAAATCCTCGTCCTGAATGGGATTGTTCCATCCGCCGTCCAGATAATCATTATAGCCGTAATTATAAGGATCGGCGGGAAAGTGGCAATCTTTATCCTTGCATACACTATAAGATTGCGAATCCCAGGCATTTCCCAGGTTCATTCCCCTGCCGAGCCGAGCGTTCATGGCTCTCCCTTGGGAATAGTCGATGGGAATGGCTACTTCTGTATCGGAAGTGGAACTGGAAGATTCCGCTTTGGTCATGCCGCCGTCGTCGGAACAACCGGTCATGAGGATGGCGAAGAGAAGTGCCGAGAAGAGAATTTTCATGAAAACTCCTTAAAACCGTTTTTCCCAAAATAGATTATTTGCGAAAGGGGACGTTTTTTATCGCCAAAAAAAGATGTTTTCAATAGAAAACGGCGAAATTGGTGTGATTTACAAAAAAATAGGGTCCAAATGCAAGACTGAAAGCGTTTTTTTGCAAAAAAGCGAATTTGAAATGGGGAAAATCTATTTATATTGTTGCTTACTGGATTTTTGGAGAATGTGAAAAAAATATGAATGCTACGCAAAAACCCATTTGGAAGTGCTTGTTGGCAACGCTTCTTTTGGTTTCAATCGCTTCTGCCGGTTTTGAAGATTATCGAGACCGGGATCAGTCACGCTTTATCATGAAACCCGCAAAACCGTTCCGCCCCGATAAGGATGTCGTATCGGTAGTGATGCGCGAAGCCATTCCGCGTGGCGGTGGATATACCTACCAGTATCCGCGAGAAAACCCCGAACCGGTCATGACGGATAAATATGCGAAAGAAGGCGCGCTTTCCATGGAAATCGAGCTTATCGCGAGCGATTATTCCGGCGTGGCCATTTGTATTGCCGGTTCCGTGGATCTCACTCCGTATTTGGAAGAGGGCGTTTTGGAATTTTGGATTAAGGGCGAAAAGGGCGGCGAAAACGCTTTGTTCGTGCTGGTGGACGATGGCGTGAAAAGCGGTGGCGAATCGCTTCAGGTCAAGCTCCGTTCCAAAAGCCTTGGCGAAATTACGACGGAATGGACGCATTTCAGCATTCCGTTGAAACTTTTCGGAATGACGGGTCTGTATTGGGATGCGAAAAACACCCGTGACGTTATGCTTCCCTTTGCGTGGGACAAGTTCAAGGGATTCCGCTTGGAAGTCCGTAAGGATGAAAACGAATCCTTCAAGGTGTGGATTGATGATATTGTAATCAAGAAACACGGCAAGCCTTATGAAGGCCCGGCCAACTATCCTTTCCGCAATGCGATTTAAGAGGGCTTTATGCGTAAACTAGTTTCTTCTTTTCTTATCGCTTCTTGCGCAGCTTCGGTTTGGGCTACACCAACCCAGTTGCAGTTGGACTCGATTCACGCCTCTTTGGATACGCTTTCTAGCAATATGGAATCCACTCTGCTGGGCAAGGACGATCTTCCGGTCGCTGTTTCCGGTTTTATGGCGTTCCGCGTCAAGAATTTCCATTATTCCAATACGTCTCCGGCGTTTGCTAGCGACAAGGCCCGTATGGCGGTGGACGCTATTTTTAAGGCGAATATCGTCGCCATGCCGAATTCGTACATGACTTTATGGACGAATTTTGCGTTCCCGTTCGACCTTTCCGGCACGTTCGGTAACAAGTATGCGACGCAGCCGACGGGCGTTCCGACTTATGACGAACGCGTTCTGTACGATCATTCCACGGACTATTATTCTTCGACTATCGATGAAGAGTTCAATGTCGGAGCCGATATTCGGGCGGGTGTCTTCGGGGCTTATATTACCGCCGGCGGTGTGATTTGGATGAACTCCTCTCCGCTGACCATTTGGGAACGTGAAACCGCTCCCCGTTTTGCCTGGCAATACGAACTTTTCGAGGACGAAAAGACGGTCAGCACTTACTACAAGGAAAAGGTTTTCAAACCGGTGAAAGAAGGCGGTCGTGCGTTCTGGACGAACCGTTCTTTTGGTGGCGTTTTTGCGAATGTCTATCAGCTGCCGTATAATATGAAAGCGCAATTGCTGGTCTCTCAGCCGATGGATGCGGATATGGGAACTCGCGATGGCCTTCGTCTTTATGCCGGTCAGCCGGGCGAACTGGAAACCTACGGTTTGCACGATATGCGCGGCTCCATTTACCACGCCCGTATTGCCAAGGAAAAAATTCTGGACAATTTGACGGTTGGTGCGAACTATATCGGGGTTGTTTTTGACAAGGGCATCATTTACGAAGACGAATTCCGGGGCCAGTGGATTACTGCGGGTTATGATCCGATGCTTTTGAATACCCACGTGGCTTCTATCGATGTGAAGGGAAACATCACTCCGAAGCTCTACTTGATGGCGGATATCGCTTTGAGCATGACGGATTCCATCAATTTCTATGAGTCGGAAGAGGCTGCCTATGGATATGCCGAAGACGCTTACAATTCCGCGATGGCGACTCCGCAAGTGGGCGTGTATATCAAGGCGCAAAGCAAATACATTGACGGTTGGCCCATTACGGTGGAAGGCATTTATTTGCCGAAAGATTTCTATTCCCCGTATTCTTTGAGCAATCCTTCCCGCTTTACCAGCTGGCGTAAGGATGAAGCCTACCTGAACGGAGGTTCTCTCCGCTATACGCCGAATATGATGGGCTTGAACTTCAAGCTGGAACCGACTTTCAACCGCGGCTATTTTGATTTGCAATACGGTCAGCACCGCCAGGTGGAAGAAGGCAACGATGTGATTGTTTTCAACTATCGCTTGAACGGTCGCAACATGTGGGAAAGCACCAATTCTTGGACCAAGCACAAACCGATTTTCTGGGCGGACTCGGGAAATGCGGATCCGAAAGCGAGTGGTTATGTTGCCCGTACAGGCATTTTGGAGCCTGGCATCGGCATTAAGCTTCGCCGTCAGCGCGGTGGACTTTATGGTGGAACTTGGGAAATGTGGGAATCCTTCACCGCGTATGAAAACGTGCAGCAAATTGCCAAGGGAGAGGTTCCGAGCCATGCCAAATGGTATTCTTTCCTTTCCTTTATGGGTGGCTATGACATTGGGCATTGGTTCGGCACGGATCGCAATATCATGATGACGGGTTATGCGGCACTTTCCGGAGTCTCTACAACGATCGCTCCGATTGCCTACAGCGAAGACCAGACTGATATGCTCCTTTGGAGCTTCTTCGGGCAGTTTGAACCCGCTATTGCTGTAACGCCGAAATTCCACATGGTCGGTCTTCTCGGTATTGAAATGTTCCGTTCCAAGAACGCCTTTACCAGCTATAGCGTATCGAATGGCCTTGCCAAGACTTCTTCCCTGTATGGAGAAGTTAATTCTTCTTATTATTCCTATGCTCCAATAAATTATTTGGAAACTGCCATCGGAATTGGTTTCGATTGGGACTTTGCAGATAGAGCCGGTCTGCACGTCCGTTATAAGTGGATGACCCATTCGGATGAAGTCCTCTCTGTGAACGATTGGCATATGCATTATATTTCGGCGGAAACCAAGGTCTGGTTCTAAAGGAGAGAGCGTAAACAATGAAAAAGAATATGAAAAAGTTTTTGATCGCTTTCCTTGCTGCTGCCGTAACAGTCCCCGCTGCAACAGAATGGCAAACTCAAGAAAGGCTGGACGCTAAAGTAGATTCCATTCAGGCGAAACGTGGAGTCGTTATCGGCGGGAAAATTCGCGCGGCAGCTCAAGCTTCGTATTTTGACACCGATCAGGATCCGACCGGAAAGAATAAAATGCCGGAAACGGAGCGAAATGAAATGGCGAATGCCGACATCGATTTCCATTTTCGTCCGTATGAATTTGTTCGGGCTAATGTGATGTTCCGAATGGGCGCGGGAATGCAGGAGTATTTCTCGTCCGCCTCCAAAACCCTTTCCGTCGGCTGGATAAACGTCGAAGGGAATATTGGAAATAATTTCTATTGGGTCGTCGGTGATTTCAGGCAGCAATACAGCCCGCTGACTCTCTATTCTCCGGATGTGGAAATTCTTTACGAGCCGACCATTTTCGCTCGTAAACGTCACATGGCGGAGTCGCAGGAACTTCTTGAAGGCAATCAGCGCAATTTGCAGGGTGCCAACGTGCAATTCCGCGAGTATTTTGGAAAATCTCTTGGGGAATTCCGTGCCGAAGCGATGGTTGCCCGTATCAATAGAACTTCGGTCTTGGATCTTTCTGGTGCCGAAGGCAATATCTTGCCGAACGATTCCGTTGCCGGAGCGAGTCAGGCTGCCAATATGGATAAATGGGTGGTCGCCGGGAATTTGGAATTGTTGCCGATGGACAAAAATCTGTATATTGGCGTGACTCCGATGTACATCTTCGATAATGAAGATTCCTATTCCTACACCTATCGTCATCAAAATCTGTTTGTTGGCGATCCTTATGAATTGCAGCCGATTAACCCCTTTGATATAGATCCGCAGAAAACATTGATTGTCAGTGGTCGTGTCGGCGGCGATATCGCCGGTTTCTTGGGCAACAAAAACCTGATTCTCGACCTGGTTGCCGAATACGCCTATTCTTCGGACGATGTTTACAATCATTCGCAGATTCCTGTTGTCGATGAACTGGGAAATCCGGTGATGAATTCGGAAACAGGTGAATTGGTGATGCAGGACGTTGCATCAAAGAAAACTTTGGACGGTTCCGCCCTTTTGGTAAACTTGAATGTGGGCTATAAGATGGATGCCGACTGGAGCCTTGTTCTTGGCGTGGACGTTGTCCGCAATGACAGCAACTGGTTCAACAATTTGGCGCAGTCTCCGAAATTCTTTGCCCGCCGCATTCTGAATTCGGATGTGGATGGCAATTCGATTAAATATGGCGTCAATTCGCCTCTTTATTCCACCTTTGACGCTCTTTATAATTATTCCCCTAAGTTCTCTCCTGTGGCAAGCTCTTTGCGGACGGATGACTCTGGTTTGAAAGATGGACAAATGGACAGTTACAATATCGCTCCGTTCAATAAGAGTTCTTGGAAATCCAATGTCTATACGCGGGCGCAGTTGGCTTTGCTCGAAGACATGAGCGATCCGGCTTTGCAGCTTTCGTTGCCAAACGGTCTTGCCACTTCTAACCGGATGGGTGGTCGCGGCAATCTGGTATTTGACTTGAAGGATTTTGCGGAAGCGCAGGTTCTCGGCAGCTACTTTACACAGGTGTCTCCGCTGATTGGCTATAAGGAAGCGACCTATTTGGAATTTGGCGGCGGGGCCAAGGTCGATGTGTTCAAGATTCTCGGATTCCAAAAGCCGCTTGAACTTTCGGGTTCCTATAAACATTCCGAACGCAAAATCGATACGGACAACTGGGCGTCTTTGGGTTTGGTGGATGGAACCGCGGAACTCAAGAGCGATTTCATTAACGCCGGATTGTATGTACAATATCTGCCGCGACTCGGATTTACCGCTGGATTCCAGTATGTCAAAACGGAATACAATACTTACGAAGGCTTGCATAGTGGATTGGTTGCGCCTTTGATGAGCGGCAAGCAAATGCAATGGATGGTCGGGCTCGACTATTCTCTAGCCAAGAATGCTTGGCTCTCCATCAATTACGGAATGATTTCGGTTTCGAACGAATACAACACGGCTGCCGTGGTAGCTTCCGGCTCTGCTGACGAAGCTTTCAACTTGCCTTCTTACTACGATGTTTCGACGGATGCAAAGGGAAAGTTCAAACATGAATTTAGCCAATCGATCATCGAAGCTTCCATTAATGTGGAATTTTAGTGGGAGGGACTAACGAATGAAAAACTTGAATATGAAAAACTTGCTCAGCTTCTCTTCGGTGTTGTTCCTTTCTGCAACGGCGGTTTTTGCACAGCCCGAACAGAATGAGACTGCACAACAGTCGGTGGCGAATCAGCAAAAGTCCCTGCTCGAAAAATTGGACTCGCTGAATGACGCCGTTCTCGGATTGCGGGTAAATGGATCGGTCAAAGCGGGAGTCTTGACCTCCATGGCGAAATCCGACCAGTTTAGCGACAATTCCCCGACGCAGGAAACGCAGGCTTACACCACAGCGAATCTGGTCTTTACCGCAAGACCGAGTTCCGAAACCGAGGCCAGGGTGGAACTTCGCTTGCATAAGGATTGGCAGAGCGCTTACGAAGAAAACAACAATCCGGTTATTGGGCATTGGTTCTCGTACGATGGCTTGATTCTGAATAAGCACGTTTCGTTCAATTTAGGCTATATGCGAGTCGGTTATACGCCTTACACGTTGTGGACTCCGCAACCGAACTTTTTGCAGGAACCGGAAATTTTTGCAGAGGAACGTGCCGAAGCAATGGCTGATCGTAACTTGGACACGACGAATAATCGTCTGCTTCATGGTTTGAATGTTGTTTATAACAGCGGCAATCTCGGCGTTATAGATAATATTCAAGCGCAGGTGACCGGAGCGCGTTTGCGCAACATCGCCAAGAAAAACGACGAGTCTTTCTTTGATTTCGATTGGGCTGATCGTTATCTGTTAGGTGCACGGGCTGGTGTAGATGCTTACGGTGCCCATATCGGTGCGAACTATGTTTGGGTTTTTGACCGCGAACTCAGTTTTTTGGCTCACGACTTGGACTTGGAGGATTCGCTTGCCTTGGATGAAAATCAGGTATTTTCCGGCGAAATCGGCTTTGATTCCCAGAAATTGCTTCCGGATCTTCCCGTTGTATTTGGCGTCACTGCGGAATTTGCCATGTCCTGGTGGAATGCGGATCTGTACTATTCGGGAAAGAAAACTTCAGAAGAGTATTCGTTGAAAAAGGGAACTGTTCCGAATGAGGATGGAGGACTGGATTCCATTGCTTATGTGACGGTAATAACTTCGACAAACAATGAAACCTTTAAGGAGGATTTTGCTGACGATAACGGGACAAGCTTCTACATTGCGCCGTATGTGAAGACGTCTTTCGCCGATTTTAATTTGGAATTGCGTGGACGTTATTTGCAGAATGATGAAAAGTTCTGGTCAGAATTGGCTTCTGCCCCGGCTTATCGTGGGAATGCGGTGATTTTGAATGCGAACGGTCTCTATTCGGATTCCGTCTATGCGGCTTTGGTGTCCGCATTCGGTATGTCGAGTCTGGAAAATCTCTACTTCCGAG
This sequence comes from Fibrobacter intestinalis, assembly GCF_900167415.1. Classification (GTDB taxonomy): domain Bacteria; phylum Fibrobacterota; class Fibrobacteria; order Fibrobacterales; family Fibrobacteraceae; genus Hallerella; species Hallerella intestinalis. Next base: position 12,856 of record NZ_FUWU01000038.1, read on the forward strand.
TGTATAATTCGAATCCTTATAATGCTTCGAATATTCAGTCTGCGTCAACGGCGAATGTCCTTTCGTCCGGCGCATCGGAATCCAGTTTGATGTATTCCCGCCTATATAATAACTACAAGAACGTACATGTTTACCGCAATGGCTACAATGCCAATACCGTTAAACGCTTGGACTTGAACGATGCCCTGTTTCTGATGGACGGATCGCTGGATATGGCTCTTCCGTATGGTATTGCTACGCCGGATCGCAAGGGATTTGATGTCGCTTTTGATGGTGACTGGAATGCGGCGATTCATTTGAATGTGCGTTTTTCGCAGTATAATCAGGATGCCATTGACAACAAATACACGCAGTTTGGTGTGGGTGCCGGCGTTCGTTTGGACAAGGTGCTGCAAGAATTTGGCGTAGATGTTGATCGCATTTTGATTCAAGGCTCCTATGCCCACTCCGAAGAAGATCATTACTTTGAACGCAAATCCGACCGTATTATGGCTGGCGTTTCTGCGGAAATTTGGGGACCGATCGGCTTCCAGGCTGGTTTTGAACAGTTCAAAATGGAATACGGAATTGCTCTGCCTGTGGCGACAGCCGCTTCCATCAATAAAGTCGAAGAAATGCTTTTCCGTGTTGGTCCGCGAATCAAGATAGCTCCGGCTTCCTATTTGTCTGTTCAGTATGGACTCTTGACCGACAAGGTTTCGTTCATCCGCTCTGATGAAACAGGAGTGGTAAATGATGAACTTTCTATTGACAAAAACGTGATTATGGCAGATGTAACGGTAGCGTTCTAAGAGGTGCGACTATGATGAATAAAACTCTTAATCTTTTTATGGCATTGAGTGCTGTGGCTATCACGGCTTGCTCCTCGATGGATGTTTCTTCATCGGAAGCTTTGGAAGGAAACTACCCGAAAGATTTTACTGTAGAAGCTTATCTCTCGGTTCATCCTGAATTGGCCGGTTTGCAAATTCAGGATCTTATCAAAGCTCACAATGATTCGCTGATGCTGGAAAGCGAAGCGATTGCTGCGGATACTGCCGCATTTTTTGCGGACACGGCTTCTTTGCACCAGATTTATGTGAATCCATATTTTGCCGGTTATAGCGAAGAGCTTTGGGTGGAAGACTGGACTCCAAACGTTATCAGCGAAACGGTCTGTGGCCTGGATACCACTTATGTGACTGTTAAGCCCGACACATTGAAAGCGTTAAAAGTCTGGCTTGGCGAAATCACCTATGATGCCGCTGGAAAAATTATCAGGGTTGAAGGTTTTTCGGATTCTCTCAAAACGGAGCCGGTTGCTTTTGACATTGACGGCGTACTTAATACAATTGTAAATCGCTCGCCAAGTAACACGGGAACAGTCGTGGATTCAACGGATTGCAAAGTTGTAGAGACCAGAACCGAGGGAGAAATTCCAAAGGACAAGAGGAGACGCCTGGTGAACTTCAACTTCAACGACAATCTGCTGGATTTGGTCGAACTGGAATCGCTTTTGCAGAACGATTTGAATATGGACGTGATTGCTCTTCAATTTATCATGTATGGTCAGTCTCATGGCTGGGCGTATCGAATCTGTACAGATGAAGAAAAGAATAATCCCGTGCAGACGGAAACATATCCGGCTGTTAAACTTTATTGCGATGATGACGGTATCATCCGCGAAATTGCGGAGTGAGGATTCTTATGAACTTGAAATTGATCGCTCTTTCTTTTGCCTTGGGCATGACGACGATTGCCAATGCCGCTGCTGACAAGGTAGTGGGATATTTCCCGTATTGGAGCCAGTATTCCCAGTTTGCTCCGAAAGATATTCGCTATAACATGGTGACGCATATTCATTATGTGTCGCTTTCTCCCGCATCTGACGGTTCTCTCGCCTTTGCGGATGAAAACGATGTGGAAAATTTTAAGGAATTGGCGAAGCTTTCTAGCGAAAACAACGTGAAGTTGATCGTCTCGGTTGGCGGAATGGAGCAAGAGGCTACTTTGGCGGAAATCGCTGCCTCTGACGAATTGCGTTCAACTTTTGTAAGCAATCTCTCTTCTTGGCTCGCCGAAAATAATGCGGCGGGGCTGGAATTGGATTGGCAGAATCTAACCACAGAAAATGCGGAAAATTTTGCTAAGATGGTTGCCGCATTAAAAGAAGGTCTTGGCGACAAGATTGTGTCGGTGACGGCTTACCTTCCCGCTGTTGAAGCCTATTCTGCAGAAGCTTTAAATCAAGCTGATTATGTAACGGTTTTTGTTCCGGATCAGATGACCGAAGAGGTTTCTGAGCTTAAACCGAATCAGAGCACTGCCGTTTTTGAAGAAGCGATGAATGCTTTGACTTCCAAGGGCGTAGATAAAGACAAGCTTGTTCCTGTTGTGCTTTTTTACGGCAAGAGCTTTGCTGGAGCCAAGGGCTTGGGCGATGCGCAGTCGGGAATTGGCAGCGGAAACGAAGGCTTGATTTCTTATAAGGAATTAATGACTAAGTTCGATTCGCCGGATTACAAGGTTTCTTTTGATGAAGCGACCAAGTCGGAAGTGGCTGTGAGCGATATGGAGTCCATTGTATTCATGGGAATCCCTTCGGTGAAAGCTCTTTCGGAAGTTGTCAAGAACAGTGGTTATGCGGGAGTCGCTGCTTATGATCTTTCGCAGGACCATCATGAACCGCTGGTTTCGTTGTTGGTGACGATCGGGCTGGAACTTCGTCCGGATGTGAATTACAAGTCGAAAAAGAAATAATTTTGAACAGAATTTTCCAAAACGCTGCGGAGTCGCAGCGTTTTTTGTATGGGACTTATATGAAAAATTCCACCCGATTTGCTTGTAATCACTAAAGATTTTCGCATTGCCAAAGGAGGGGATAGGGTGAAGGGAAAAGGGGGCGTTTTGCATTTTCTTCAAAGCGGTGAAGCATCTCGTTGTTGGCGAGAAAAGTTCATCTTTTGAAAAAAATTCACCACTTTGAAAAATTCACGTTGTGAAGAGCTTCTCCATTTTGAAAAGAAGTTCCCTTGTGAAATGCCTCGTTTGAAAAAAAGTTCGCTCTTGCGAAAAAGATGTTCACACTTTTGGAAAATTTTTCATTGAGAGTATTTGATGGAGGATTGTATATAATTTCTTTTTGGATCTCAATTCCCGTTTTGTGTTGGATAATCGTTAAATTCAGGGAAAACGTCATCCCGCCGTTTTTCATCTTCTCTTATAAAAATATAGTTCAAGTTTTTAAGTGCAAAGCACGGCTTACGGAACGTCCCGAGTTTCTAGAAAAGGGTACTTCGACTGGTTCAGCAACCGATGAATGCAAGATTTTGTGAGGAATGAACGCTGCGGAAGAAGTCGTCCTTATCGTGTTCATCGGGAGGAACTCTTGATGCGACGAAGTGCTGCACAATATTGTCCAGAAAATAAATTTCCCTCAAAAAATGATGTTCGCGCAAAAAAGTATTGCCGCCCGCAGCAGCGGGCAAGATGTTGTACCCATCTGGTTGGAGCAGGAAAGGTGGCGGGCTTTGCCACTCTGTTCTTCCCCCTTTCCCGTGAAAGGACACCGTACGAAAGAGCGCATTTTTGTTTGTGAACGCTGCACTCCCTACCCGCAGGAAAACTTCTTTTCCGAAATAGAAATGCTCGTGAGAAATTCTTGTTTCAAAAAAAACTCCTGTTCTGATGGCATAAAAAAGTCCGCGAAAGCGGACTTGGGGGAATACTGTATAATATTAGTGTTTATTCCAATGGAAAGACGCCTGCTTGGAGCCTTGGCGAACGCGAAGAATGTAAGAACCCGTCGGAATGTTTTGCAAAGAAATCAGGTGGGTTCCGGCGGAAAGGTTCTGTTTTTGCTTGGAAAGTACTTTCCCTGCCGACGTATAAATTGCCCAGTTTACCCATCCGGATTGAGGGATTTGCAAAAGCAGACTGCCGTGTTGAATCTCGGTGCGGAACGGTGCGATTTTTGCAGAAGCAATAATGGGTGTAGCGTAGTATTCTTCTTTATTTTCTGCGGAAGCCAAAGCGCTGTCGCCGATGATCACCGTAATGCTTTTTTGGAATGCTTCCCAGTTTTCCGTTTCCGGAGCTGACGCGGTAATGCGGACTATTGCGTTGCTTGTTCCCGCTTGGATTTGTGTTGCCAACTTGGTTAGGTAAGGCGTTGATTCTTTATCGTTGTAGGTATAGCTGGTAGCGGTTCCTCCATTTAATGTGGTGTCGGGGAGTGCGTTTGCTTCGCTGAGTTCGCCAAGAGTGAGCGTGCGGTTTTTGAATTTCGAATGAAGACGCTGTTGTCCTTTTGCAAAAATAACCGTGATGGTATCATTTAAAGCGCGATATCCAGTGACTGCCGGGGCGGACACGACAATTTTTCCTTCGCCATAGGATCCTGTGAATTGAAGCATGGGCAGCGAGACTCCGTATGTTGCACCATAACAATAGTTTTTATTGTTGCAGATTCCCATTTTGACCGAGAAAAGGTCCGGGGACAAAGATTGGAAGGACATCTTCCCTCCCTCTACGGTGGTCGATTTTTTTGCTAGAAGGGTTTCAAAATCGCTGCTGCCCGTGTAATTTCTCATTTCGTGGCCTTGAGAGCAGTTTCCCCCATAGCGGCAGGTAAAATCCGTGATTTCAGAGGTTTGCTTGGGTTCCTCTTCGACAACGATGACGGATTCGGAACCGTCATTTCCGGTAAGAATGGCAAAGCCTGCACCAACGATGGATGCCGTGGAACCAGATACGGAAACGGCTTCGGTATTGCTGGACGTGTAAGAGCAGCCTGCTGTTAAATCCACAGAACCGGCGGTTTCGCTGACGGTCTTGCTTTTGAAGTGGCAGGAGCCGGATTTGCCTGCGACAAGGGAGTCCGCCCAGGGGCGAATGTGTTTTTGAAGATAGTTTTTGACGATGGTTCCAGAGGCGGTGTAGCTTGCATTATTCAATGCCTCTTGGGTAGTCAAGTTTTCGGAACCGTCAAAAATGGCGGAGCCCTCTTCAGAATTATCGACAGTGCTTCGGTATTGGCGCAGGCTCCAATTGCAGTTGCTGATATTGTTCTGATCCATGAACGTGAGCCATTCATTTGTGGCACTTTCGTTGGCTGTCCCTTTTCCGTCGGCGCTAGTTGTACCCCATTCCGAAATGAATACGGCATTTCCGCTGTTCATGGCGGCGGAGGCTCTAGTTCCGTAAGTGCTGACGCTGTGCGTACCAGCATAAAAATGAAGAACGTAGGCGATATTTGTTCCGCTGACCCCGCCGTATGAAGAAAGCTGCGACCAGCTCGGCGTTCCGACAAGAATTAAATTTTGTGTGAATTGGCGGATTTTAGGAACAATGGTATTTGCGTAATTGGAAATTACCGACCAGCTTTGATTCACGGGTTCATTGAAAATTTCGAAAATCACGTTGGGTACATCGGCGTATTTCTGTGCCACCTTTGTAAAGAATTCTTCCGCTAGGGACTGTTCTTCGTTCGCGCGGTGGCTGTGCCAGTCGATGATAATATAAATGTCGTTTTTGATGGCGGCTTCCACCATCTGTTCCAGCAATGCCAAATTGCTGCTGGGATTGCCTTTATAGGAGTAGTTTTCGTCCAAAGGGTCGCTCTCATCCGCTTTGTAATGTTCGATGCCCATGGCAAAACGGAACACGTCAATTCCCAGATTTTTAGCCGCCCAGGAAATGACCTCGGGATTGTAGTATTGTGAGCCGGTGGCGTCCGACCAGAAAAGGCTTACGCCGCGCAAAACTACTTGTTTGTTGTTTTTTAGGCTGATGATTTTGCTGCCGCTAGTGCCAAGGGCTCCATAATTTTGGACGGGACCTACGCGAATCGGTTTGGCAGAGCTGACGTCGGCAAAAGCTGTTGCAGAAAACGCCAACACGCTTGCGCAAAGAAACTTGGTGAATGTTTTCATAAAATTCTCCTAAAAAAGGACCCAATCCCGAGAAAGTTTATTTTTGAATTTTCAAGAACTGCAATGTTTTTGCCGTTGAAAGACGCAAAACGTAAAGCCCACGGGCTGGTGCCAGTTCGTCCAGGGCGATTTCGCCCGAACCATTCAGCATCCTGGTGGAAAGAAGCGTCCCGTTCAGGTTGTAAACGCTGAGTTTGGCGTTGTTCCCGACGGCGTTGAAATGGACGATGTTGCCGCTCTGACGGAGCAAAGCCTTGGTTAGTGCTTCCGTTTTGGGAATGGCATTTTGCCCGCTCAATGCTTTGACAACATTTCCGTTGCGATCCTGCAAAGCGATTTCGGCCAAGTCAAAAGAGGCATAGCCCGCTTTTTGCATTTTTACGTCGAATTTGACTCCGCGGACTGCTTTAAGAACATCGCTGGCGCTGATGACTCCATTCAGATTTGTCCATGCAGGGTAGGTGAGAGTGTTGAAATCGTTGTTTGCATTAGCGGTGATATCAATATCGATAGTTCTCCATTCGTCGTCCGTCGGTTGCAGGAAGTAGCCGGGTTCGCCACCTTCTTTGTCCTGATTCAGGGTTTCCTGGTCTAGAAGGGCGAAACGTATAACCCCTTTGCTACGGTAGGTAATGCGGACGTTGGCAAGGTCGCTCAAATCGTGGTAGGACTGCTCAGAATCAAAGGAGCAGGCGATTCCGGCAAATGGGTATTTCAAATTAGGATCGGTGCTGTAGGTGGGTTCCGGGGCGATGAACATTTCCATTGAAGCGATGTTTTTTCCGTCAGTCTGCTGGAAAATGCCCGAACTTCCCGAATCGGGGAACATTTTGGTTACGCCGAGGTCATCGGAATAGACTCCCCAGTGGGCAAGACCGGAAATGGTGGGCTGGAGAGCTGTGTCCTGCAAAACGCCGATGGGCTGTTTGGGGGTCTGCACATTGGCCGGATTCGGAACAAAGTCCGTGTAGTTGGTCATGTTGTAGAAATTGGGCATATTGCCGGTGAGCAGAAGCATATACAGAACATTCAAGGTCGATGCAAAATATTCTTCGCCGACTTTAGCGCGGAGGGAATCCTTGCCTTTGGTATTAGTGAGGGTATAGTAAAGGCCTTCTAAATACGATTTGGGATCGTCTGCGGAAAGCATAGAAAGACCTAGGCCTCCGGTAAAATCAGAGGAAACATAGACGTCGTTGTCCGAAGAGCCGTCCACATTGTACCCCGGCAGGATCATGCCGGCGTAACCATAGGAAGCGGAATCCAGCCACGGAACGATTTTATCGTTGGATGTTTTGGCTTTCGAAATGCCATACCAGGCGTAGCCCCATGCCATGCGCCATGGCGTACGGGTCGCATCGTTGTAAAATCCGAGATAGCCGCTGGTGACCGATGCGTTTGTTTCGGTAGGCTGGTGAGTGTTCCAGTCGCACCAGTCGGGCATGAGTCCCGTTTTGGCATTTTGGCAAAGCTGTACTTCGCTTGTGGCCTTGTCCACTGCGGTTTGCCAAAAGGCATCGTTGGTAATTTCGTAAAAGAGCTGGAATGCGGCGACGGCAGCGTAGCTGGGATTAAAGGCGTCGTTCCAGTTGCTGCCCGGACGGATGGAAGCGTCGCTATTCATATCGTTGCTTTTGATCCAGGCGATAAGCTGTTTGGCTTCGTTGAGGTAGGTGGGGTTGTTCCACTGTTTGGATGCCATCACCAGGGCGACCGCTGCGTCAAATTCGGCATCGCTTGCTGTACCGGAACCGATGCTTCCGTCATAATTGTCCACCTGCCATTCCATGCCTTGACCGCTCCAGCTGCTGCAACCGTTGCCGTTCAGACCTTTGCCGTAGCACTTCCAGTATTTCCATAGCTTGTCGAATTCCGACTGGTGATCTTCATTTGTAGAGGACATATAGACCATCAGGAGCATTCCGTAGGCGATGCCTTCCGAAACGGAAAGTTCGGCATGGGAGTTCGGGCTGATGATTCGCGCTGTTCCCGAGGGCATTGCTTTATTGGCGTTTTCGGATGCGCCACCGTATTTGGCGTAAAATGTTCCCGCTTCGGTGTACCACGCCTTTTTCCAAACATTGAAATGGCTTTTGATAGAGTCCGTTACGGCAGATTGAAACGTGTTGCCATAGGGATAAGCCTTATTTTGCGGAAAGGGATATTGGGGGGCGGCGTTTGCCACGGAAAACGCAGCAAGGCCAAGAAACAATAGAAAGGATTTCGATAAATTTTTCATATATTCCCAAAAATAAGCGATAAATTTTGAACGGGGAGCTTTTTTCGTGTATAAAATTATTAAAGAATGCGTTGTGTAATCTGGATAAAATTCTAAAAGTGTTTTGCGTCAATTTTGAAAAGTAAAAAAGAATTAACAATGAAAAACGTCTTGATGGTGGGGTCTTTTGAAAAAAAAAGTTAGCGTAGGAAAAAATCTCTTTCTTTTTTGTGGAAAAAAGATATATTAAATGGCAAACCGTCCTTATTGGACATTCACATTAACAAGAGAGAGAAAACTATGAACAAGAAAATCTTTGCTGCAACCGCCGTTCTTGCCGCAGTGGCCATGTCTTTCGGCTTGGAAACCTGGGTAGGTGCCAATAGCGAATACCGTATCGAAACGGGTTTTGACGATGGCACGGACACATACGGCTATTGGTATGATTATAACGATGCCAACGATGGCGGTTCTTCCACCATTACATGGCCTGTTGAGAAGGGCAATGAATATGACGACAATGCGCTGGACCCGATTATTGATTACTGTAGCGGCCTTTGCGCAACCGTGTCTCTGGGTGCTGGCTTTGACTACCCGTTCGTGGGTGTCGGCTTCAACGTTTCCGGCGGCGACCAAAAGGGTGAGGATGTTTCTAGCTGGGGTGGTATTTGCATTGGTTACAAATCCACGGGCATTGCTCCGGCACTCGAAATCTCTCCGGAAGACGAAGGCACTGTGACTGAATACAATAACTACAAGGCTGCGTTGAAAATTGCAGCGACTCCAACGGTTGCAAACCTCGCTTGGAGCGACTTTAAGCAGGAAGCCGGTTGGGGCAAGAAAGTCAATCAGTCTGAAGTTCTTGCGAAGACCGCTGCTGTCAAGTTCAAGATGGCCGGCAAGGCTGGTGCTACCACCGAATTTAACATCACGACTATCGGTGAATACGGCAAGTGCGATGGCTCTGCTATCCAGTCTGTAAAGGCTGCTTCTGCTTTGAAAGCTTCTGTTGTTGGTCGCACCCTTTCCCTCTCCGGTGTCAAGGCTGGTGCAACGGTTGAAATTCTCAACCTCCAGGGTCAGGTGATGCTGAAGAGCGTTCTCAACTCTGCCAACGCTTCCCTGTATCTCGCCAACATGGATGCCGGTATCTACATGGTTCGTGTTGCTGGTCAGGCAAACCTCAGCCAGAAGATCGTTCTCAAGTAATTGAGTCCAAATTTTGGAAAATGGAATGGAATCTGTGATACAGATTCCATTCTTTTTTTGTAAGTGAAAATTTTGCTTTCTTTTTTAGGCGTGCTGTATATATTTAGGGTGTTCTAAAATCGTATTTTGCGATGCGAAAATTTGTGGAGATCCTATGAAGTTTAAGTTTCCGATTTGTTCTTTAGCGTTGTGCGCTTTGTTTGGTTTGAGCGCATGTTCAGACAGCAGCTCGTCGTCGGGGGATGATTCTAATTCGAGTTCGTCGGTTTCGATTGTTGTGCCGGGTAGTTCTTCCGGTGGGGCGCAGTCGGAGGTCGGCAGGCTCCCTGCTACGGCAAACGCCCAGTATCCGGACGCGTTGTATCCTGTGTGGAAAGATTTCCATTACATAACATTGGAAGACGAAGCGACCAGATATCCGAATTGGGGAGCTGAATTTGGTGAAATCTTTGCCCCGTATATTGCTCAGGGTTTGTCTGCTGGTCGCGTTATCTGGTCCACTTCCACCAACAACAACTGCTGGATTGATGAAGCAAGTGGTTCGCCGATGTATAAACGTGGCTGTACGGTATCGGAAGGTATTGGATATGGTATGCTGATTACCTTGTTTGCCGGTGACTGGGACGCTTTCAATCGTCTTTGGATTTACAGCAAGGCGTATCGCAATACACCTTATGCTGGAGGAAACGGCTTGATGCCTTGGCTCACCGCTTCGTTTTCCTGGACTATTCCTGATGACGCCAGCGCAACCGATGCCGATTTGGACATCGCTACCTCCTTGATCGTCGCCTATTATATGACGGGAAATTCGGCGTATTTGGAAGACGCTTTGACTTTGGTCGCCGCCCTTTGGGAACACGAAATCAACAAATCCAATCTGTTGATTTATTCGGGTGACACGCCTATGTGGACCGGAAGCGATCCGGTTTATAACTTGAGCTACTTCTCTCCGGTTGCACTGCGCCTGTTTGCCATGGTGGACCCCAATCACGATTGGACGGGTGTACTGAATGCCGAATATGCGTATATGCAGCAGGTTCAAAAGGCGGGAACTGGCGTTTTCCCGGATTGGAGCAATGGTGCTGGAGTGGCGGTGAATCCGAACAACAACTCGGCGGACAAGACCTATTGGACCTTTAACAAGGAATCGGTGCGCATTCCGTGGCGTCTCGCTTGGGATTACTACTGGTTCCAGGATGATCGTGCGGCACAGGTGTTGAACACCTTGAACTCTTTCATTTCTGCCAAGTCGGGTGGCGATCCGGTGAATCTTCCGGCGACCAACTTTACTTGGAATGAATCGGCCGGACCGGATATTGTGAATTCGAAACTTTCGCTGCACTGGAAAGGTGCTTGGTGTCTAACAGCCATGGCGGGAGCCGACAGCTGGATGGATGCCTGTGCGGCGGACTTCAATGCCCAAATAATGGAAACGTCGGCTTCAAGCTATTTCATCAATATTCTGCATATCATGATGAGTCAGCTGATGAACGGAAAATATGTCAAGCCGTTCTAGTACGATTTGAATTTTCGTTGTGAAAGCGTCCGGTTATATGCCGGGCGTTTTTTTGTGCTTGGATGGAATAAGCGCTCTCTAAAAATTCATTTTCAAAAAAATCGCTTGCGTGAGAGCGGTTGGTTAAAGCGCTTAATGAGCTTGCCAAACTAGTTGAAGCACAGTCAGGAGAACGGCCTTCCTTAATTCTTGCCAACGCAAAAACTTTTTACGAAAAAAGGTTTCCACAAAAGCTTCTCTCGAGCGTTGTACAAGATGGAGGCTTAAAAATTTCATCTTCAAGGAGGAAACCTATGAAAGAAAATTCCCAAAATGTCGCCCCGCACGATTCCTTTTTCCGCTCGGTTTTCAAGAAGCCTGAGCACGCCGCCGAGCTACTGCGCTTTGCTGCCCGAAAAAACGAGAGCCTTGCCGAGTTCCTGAAGACCGTGGACCTCTCGACCCTCACTGAGATTTCCGAGTCCTTCAGCGACACGGAGAGCTTTGGTTACGCGGACTTGGCGTTTACCGTCAGGATTGCAAACCACGGAACTGCGCCCAATTTACAATCAACGGACTTGCTGGTGGGCATCCTCGAAGAGCACAAGTCCGCGAAGGATCCGACCGTCGTCAAGCAGCTCATAAACTACTGGTTCCACATCATGGTCAAGAACCAGAAGAACGTCCCGACCGTCGCTATTGTCTTTTACAACGGCAAGGATCGCTGGAAGCTGGACGCGAAGACCATATTCCCGCAGTATCCGACGTATTACCACAAAATCGGTCTGCCTTTTGTCTTTGAACTCGTGGATCTCGGGGACGCTCTAGATGCGGAATCCATCAAAAATCTTTCGGCGAAGATGACCCTCGCTCTGCTGGCGATGAACTATGCGTTCCACGGGGAAAATAAGGGAGTGCACCTGCGGGGAGCTGTTAAGCAACTGGCCGCCATGCCCAAAGACGAGGCGGGTCGCTTTCTCGACGAAACGTTTCTATATTTGAAACGCTGGTTGAACAGCACGCAGAAGGAGGAACTTCGCATGGATTTCATTACCGCGTCGGAAGCCTACGGCTACGAGACGATCGCCGAAGCCGAAGAGAAGGAACTCGCCGCCAAGTACGAGGAAGGTCTCGGAATCGGCATGGAAAGGGGACGGGAAGAAGGAATTGAAATTGGAGATTTGAATGCGCGCAGGGAAATCGCGAAAGCGCTTAAGAGCAGTGGAATTTCCGCGGAAATCATCGCCGATGCCTCTGGTCTCTCCGAGGAAGAGATTCAGAAACTGTAATCCATTTGGCTTTTGAAAGAGCCATGGTGTCTATCCGTTTTTGCTTTCTTTTCACCTTTTATCGCTAGCCGCTTTGTGGTATTCTGATGGCGTAGGAATTCCTTGTTGCTAATCGCTCCCTAAAGTAGTGCTTTTTACTTTTCCATGAACTTTTTGTGACTGTTTTTGAAATGGGGATTTTTATATTCTTTTTCGATGATGACGGATTCTTTGCAAAATAGTATGATTGCAGATTCTGCGGCGGTGGACGCTGTCGTGGAACCCGTGAAAATGGATTTGTCCGTTCGCACGGATTCGCTCCCGCAAACGATTTTGAAGGGCGATACTTTTGAATTTAAGGTCGATATTTCCTGGCAGGCTCCGGCGGGGCAGAGTGCCGTTTTGATTCTTCCGGCGAGTTCGGCGAATGCCAAGGGAATTACTCAGCTGGGCGTTCGCGAGGAACATTTTCGCAAAGTTCTTGGAGACAAGTCCGTTTCTCATACGCGGTTTATTTGGACGCTTTCTGCGGACGATACGGGCACGGTTTCGATTCCGGCACTGCGTTTCCAGATTCCGTCGGCGAATGGACCTTTTGAATTGGAATCCGAAAGCGTGATGTTTCACATTGGCGAGCCCGCACATGTGGGTGCTTATGCTGCTTTGGGCGGGGGAATTTTCGTTTTGCTCTCGGTTTTTGTGGCGTTGCTATGGCGGCGAAAAAATCGTTTGTCGGCGAAAGCAAAACAGGAAAAGCGAGATGAAGATGCTTTGGCGGAGCAATTTTTGCTGCTGAAAAAACGGGTCGCCAAGGCGGATAGCCGGATGTGGTTGCTCGATTTGGAAAAAATTTGTAAATCATGGGCTATGCGGCGTTTTGGAAACGACAATCTGGAGGATCTGGCGAAGAACGGGCTTTTGGACGGCTGGCAACCCTTGCTGGATGAATTTGCGCATGCTCGTTATGGCGGCGGAGAACGAGATGCTTTCCAAAATAAGGAGTCGTGGAAAACGGCGTCGAAACTTTTAAATATTCAAGAAGACGAATGAGGACAATATGACAAACGTTCAGGAACTTTCTGAAAAAATTAAGGACCGCGGACATTTTTGCGTGGATCTTTTACGCGAAGTGGAAGGAACTGTCATCGGGCAAAAGGATATGGTGAAGAGCATTCTCACCGGGATTCTTGCCGATGGGCATATTTTGCTGGAAGGCTTGCCGGGACTTGCGAAAACGACTGCCGTTCAGGCTTTTGCGAATGCGGTTTCGCTGGATTTTAAACGCATCCAGTTTACCCCGGATTTGCTTCCGGCGGATTTGCTTGGAACGACGATTTACAATGCCAAAGAGTCCCGTTTTGAAACTCGCAAGGGTCCGCTTTTTACCAATCTGGTTTTGGCGGATGAAATCAACCGTGCTCCGTCGAAGGTGCAGAGCGCGCTTTTGGAAGCGATGCAGGAACGGATGATTACGATTGGCGATGAAACGTATAAGTTGGACGAACCTTTCTTGGTTTTGGCAACGCAGAACCCGATTGAACAGGAAGGAACTTATCCTTTGCCCGAAGCGCAGGTGGATCGCTTTCTGCTCAAGGTAAAGGTCGGCTACCCGGGCAAAGACGATGAAATGAAAATTTTGGAAGCGGTCAGCGGTTCGGGATTGAAAATGCCACAGGCCGTGGCGAACAAACAGGATATTTTGAATGCTCGTGAGCTGGTCAAGGAAATTTATGTGGATGAACGGATTCGCGAGTATATTGTGAATCTGGTTCTTTCGACCCGCGATCCGGGTAGCATTAAAAAAGCCGAACTGGCGAACTTTATTTCGGTGGGGGCTTCTCCCCGCGCTTCCATTGGCCTTGCAAAAGCGGCGAAAGCCCATGCGTTCATCGAAGGGCGCGGCTATGTGACTCCAGAAGACGTAAAGGCGGTTGCCATGGAAGTTCTCCGTCATCGCATTATTTTGAGCTACGAAGCGGAAGCAGAAGAAGTTTCTGCGGAACTGGTCGTACAAAAAATTCTGGATTCGGTCGAAGTGCCTTAATATGCTGTCCAAGGATGTTTTCAAAACGGTAAAACGCATCGAGTTGTCGGTGCGTGGCCCGCTGGATGCCATGATGGCGGGTGCTTACCACAGCTCGTTCAAGGGCAATGGCGTTGAGTTCAGCGAAGTCCGCGAATATGTTCCCGGAGACGATGTGCGCTCCATCGATTGGAATGTGACCGCCCGCATGGGAACTCCCTACATCAAGAAATTTGTGGAAGAGCGCGAATTGACGCTGATGCTGATGGTCGATGCCAGTTCGAGTTCGGAATTCGGTTCGGGCAAGGAGATGAAGGGCGAAGCGATGGCGGCGATTACCGCACTGCTTTCTTTTGCCGCTGTCCGCAACAACGACAAGGTCGGGCTTTTGATTTTTACGGATCAGGTGGAACTTTTTATTCCGCCGGCGAAAGGCAAAAAACACGTTCTGCGTCTGGTTCGGGAAATCCTCTATTTTAAGCCGGAACATCATGGAACGAATTTGCAGCAGGCGCTCGAATATGTGGGCGGAGTTTTGAACCGTCGGGCGATGGTTGTCGTGATGTCGGATTTTATGGACGCCGGTTTTGAAACGGCTTTTAAAATTCTTGGAAAGCGTCACGATATGCTGGCCGTTTCGGTGATGGATCCTAGGGAATCGGAGCTTCCTCCGGTGGGTCTTGTGGAGTTTGAAGATCCGGAAACAGGAGAAACGATGCTTGTCGATACGGGGGATGCCGCTTTCCGTGAAGCTTTTGCGTACGAGGCGAAGAAAGCGCAAAAGGCGACGAAAAATTTGTTTCAGAAGATGAACGTGAATTATGTGCAATGTCTGGTTCATGACGAGTTTCGGGATACGGTGGCTCCGCTCGTGGAACATTTCAGAATGCAGCAGAGGCGTCGAAGTTGATGAGGTTCGGATTTAGAAAAATGGGAAAATTCTGGAAAGTGCCTTTGATGGCGTGCGCATTAGTCGTGCCGTCGCTGGCGATGGATGTGTCTGTCCGGTCGGCGACGACCGCTTCGCAGATTTTTGTAGGAGACCGGTTTGATTACGAAATCTATGTGACCGCTCCGGAAAGCGCACAGGTGGATTTGCCTAGCTTTGTCGGTAATTTGGGCAGCTTTGAAGTGAAGGACATGCAGCACAAAGAACTGCTCGCCGAAGGAAAGAAAAAGAGTTTTGTTTGGCGAGCGACGCTGAACACTTTTGTCGCTGGGGATTTTTTGATTGCGCCGCAGGAAGCGCGTGCGATTGTGGGTGCGGATACGGTGATTGTCCGGACGGATCCGGTGGCGGTCAAGGTGGTGACTCGTACGAATGGTTCCGAAGAGGACATTCTCGATGTGGAAGGGCCGTTGAAAGATTCCCGTTTGCCGACGTGGTTGCGTGTGTTTTTGGTTATCGTTTTGGCGGGCTTGCTCGTGTTGATCGGCTGGTTTTTGCACAAGAAGTTCCGCAGGGAAAAAGAAAAGCCACGGCTTCCGCCTTACGAAGAAGCGATTCAGGCTCTTCGGGAATTGCAAGACAGGCAGTTGCTGGCCTTGGGAGATCAGGCGGGATTTTATACGTCGCTGAGTTTTATCGTGCGCCGTTATGTGGAACGCCGTTTCTTGGGAGAATCCCCGTCGGAAGGAATCTTGGACGCGACTCTTTTGCAGTTGAAGTCCCGCATTTCTCAGATTTCCGGCTTGCAGGAAGCCTATAAGCAATCTTTGGTGGAATTGGAAAAGGAAACGTATCCGGTGAAATTCGCTAAAATGAAAATCGGCGACGACCGCGGTGTTTTCTGGAACGATTGGGCTTCCCGTTTGTTGGAAGACACCAAGCCCGCTCCCGAAGAAAAGAAGGAGAAGGCAAATGGATCTCGCTAATTTGCATTTTCAAAATCCGGAAGCTTTTTTCTTGCTGCTGTTTGTGCCGATTCTGGTGGCGGACTGGTGGTGGCATTCCCGAAAGCGGAAAAGTACCATCAAATTCCCGGCGTTGGCTTTGGCGAAAAAAGCGGCGAAAGGTTCGCATGCGAAAGCCCGCTATATTGTTCCGGCCTTGCGACTGGCGGCCCTCTGCTGTTTTATTGTGGCTCTGGCTCGTCCGCAAAACGCAACGGAAGTGGAATACACTTCGACAGATGGTGTTGATATTATGCTCGCGCTGGACGTGTCCGGATCCATGGGAACTCTGGATATGCTCACCCGCATGGATCAGGCGAAACTCGGCGTCATGAATGCGGAAAAAGTTTTGAAGAGCGGGCGTTTCTGGGATTATTCGCGCTTGGGATACGCCAAGAAGGTCATCGCGGAATTTATTCAGAAACGGGAAAGCGATCGCATCGGGCTTTCGGCTTTTGCGGGAAATTCCTACACGTTGGTTCCTTTGACTTTGGATTACGGCGCTTTGCTGGAAATTTTGGCGAGCGTAGATGATTCTACCGCTTCGGGAAATGGCACGGCGATTGGCGACGGCCTGATGACTTCGCTCGCGCGACTGGAAAAATCCGACGCGAAATCCAAAGTCGTCGTTCTTTTGACGGA
The DNA here is from genome assembly GCF_900167415.1 of Fibrobacter intestinalis. Taxonomy (GTDB): domain Bacteria; phylum Fibrobacterota; class Fibrobacteria; order Fibrobacterales; family Fibrobacteraceae; genus Hallerella; species Hallerella intestinalis. Next base: position 29,516 of record NZ_FUWU01000038.1, read on the forward strand.
TGGCAACGACAATGCAAGTCTGGTTCCGCCGTTGCATGCCGCCGAAGTTGCCAAGGCTTTGGGCGTCAAGGTTTACACGATTGGCGTCGGAAAAAAATCGGGAACGTTTTTGGCTTTTCAAAGAAACCCTTGGACCGGGGATATTTCGTGGGCGGAAGAGCCGATTCCTCCTGAAAACGGGCTGGATGAAAGAACGCTGAAAGAGATTGCGGCAAGTACGGGCGGGCGTTTTTACCGGGCGGAAAGCAAAGAGGATTTGGAAAAAATCTATTCGGAAATTGACCAGTTGGAAAAAACGGAAATACAGACGATTGCGTATGCGCGGTATTCCGAAAAATTTTATCCCTGGCTCTTTGCCGGTGCGCTTTTGATCTTGCTGGAACTGGTGCTTTCGAATACGCGATTTGTGAGGATTCCATGAGATTTGCCGAGCCGAATTTTTTGTGGTGCCTGTTTACGTTGCCGCTCTTTTTGCTGCTGTTTGTCTATGCGTATCATCGGCGGAAAAAACTGGCATCCCGATTTGCTTCTATTTCGATGCTTCCGAAAATTGCCGTGTCGCTTTCGCCGTGGCGCCGGATTGCGAAAACGAGCCTGCTGCTTTTGGGAATCGCCTTTTTGATTATTGCGCTGGCCCGCCCGCAGTGGGGACGGCAAATGGAGCATATTGAACGCAAAGGTCTGGATATCGTTTTGCTTCAGGATGTTTCGTTGTCGATGCTTGCCGAAGACGTAAAACCGAACCGCCTGATTCGTTCCCGTCATGAAATTTCGGCGTTTTTGGATACGCTTTCCGGCGATAGAATCGGCTTGGTTGCTTTTTCGGGCGAGGCGCAGACGCTGGTGCCGCTGACTTTAGATTATGGAACGGTTCAGCTGATTCTTCGGGATTTGGAACCGGGATGGCTTTTGCCGGGAACGGATTTGGCTGCGGCGATAGATAAGGGCTTGCAGATGTTCCAGCGATCCAAGGTGCCGTCCAAGTACGCGGTGATGGTTTTGATGAGCGATGGCGAAGAGCAGGATGCGAAGGCTGTGGAAAAAGCGAAAGAAGCTGCGGAAGCGGGGATTCGGATTTACACGGTCGGCATTGGGTCTAAAGAAGGCGTGCCTATTCCGGAACCGACGAAAAACGGTGATGTCGCTTACCACAAGGACCGTTTTGGAAATATCGTGACGACCCGGCTGGAAGAGCGGACGCTCTCGGAAGTGGCAAGCATTACAGGGGCGCGCTATTTTTACGCCAGTCCGGGGGAATTTCAGTTGCAGAAAGTGCTTTCGGAAATTGAAAGCATGGAAAAACGGGACACTTCTTCGGATCAGATGGAAAATTACCAGGATCGGTATCAGATTTTCTTGGCGATGGCGGCGCTGCTTTTTTTGGCGGAAGCTTTGCTTTCGGAACGAGGAAAGAAACGGAAACAGCTTGCGGGGCGTTTCAGCTAATAGGGATTTTGTATAAATGAAAAAATGGCTTTTGATATTTTGGGTGGCCGCTGCGGCTTATGCCCGTCCTATCAATGACGGAAACCGATTGTTTGCGGACGGGGATTTTCAAGGTGCTTTGGAAAAATACGAAGAGGCTCGTCAGAGCGAACCGTCGAATCCGATTCTTTTTTACAATATGGGAACCTGCCTGTATAAGCTCGGCGATTACGAGAAAGCGCAAAAAGAATTGGAAAGCGCTACGCGAATGCCCGATTCTTCGCTCTCGTCCAAGGCGGCGTTTAATCTGGCGAATACTTTTTACCGGATGGGCGAAAAATCCAGCGAGCCTTCGGAGCGGATTGCCAAGTGGCGCGAAGCCGTCGGGTATTTGAAGAAAGCGATCGATTTGAATCCGGATTTTGAAAATGCGAAACGCAATGTGGAAATTGTGCAACGCAAGTTGAAAGAAGAAATCGACAAGCAAAAAGAGCAGAACCAGCAGAATCCCAATAACGATCAGGAGCAGCCCGAACTTTCGGAAAATGCGAAACAGATTTTGGCTAGGGCTTTACAGATGTGCAAGAACGAGCAATGGACGCCGGCAAAAGAATTGCTGGAAAATACGATGGCAAGCGATTCGACGGCTTCTAGCTTTAGCTCTTACATTCAGCGGATAGAAGATGTGATAGATATTAAGGCGGGGCGAAAACCCAAGAGCAAAATCGACCAGTCCAATGCAGATAATGATTTGGGGGTGATTTGATGGTTGGCGGAAATTTAAAAGCGACTCGAATTGTATTGGTTCTGGCGGCTGTTGCTTGTGCGGCGAATGCCCCGAAATCCGCTGCCGAGTATTATTCGGATGCAGCGTACCAGTATATTGAAAACCGTTTGCCGACGGCGGCGATTACCTGCAAAGAGGGATTGTCGTATTATCCGGACGACGTCAAATTGCAAATGCTGGCGGACAGGATTGACGAGTCCAAGGATGAACAGAAAAATCAGAACAAGCAGAATAATCCTCAAAACGAAAACAATTCCGACAAGAATCAGGACCAGAACTCGGAAAATTCCAATTCGGACAACCAGCAACAAAACGACAATTCGGAGCCGGGATCTTCGGATAGTTCCAGCAGCGATTCTCAATCGGATAGAAATGACGGCGGCTCCAGCGGTTCAAATGGAAACTCCAGCGATTCCAATCAGGGCTCGGGCGAGGGCAATTCCAGTTCGCCGGATGAAAGTTCCAGCGATTCTCGGGAAAGCGACGAACGGCCCGCAGGAACGCCTGCGCAAATGAGCCCGCAGGAAGCTTCGCAGCTGTTGAAGGACTTTGATGAGGAACATGGCGAGCGGAAACCTTGGAAACCAGCCCGAGGCGTCGCTAGACCGGAAAAGGACTGGTAGCATTTGGAGGGGGATTTTAATCCTCCAGCAAAAGTTCACCATCAAATTTTTCAAAACGCGAATTTCTTTTTTGCAGGGGGATTTTTTTCGCAGACTGCGAGGTGCTTTGCCTACCTAGTCGTCCCTTAAATCCCGCCCAGCCCGCATAACTATTGGGAAAAACTGATTTCTACCCTGTGAAAATATTGCAAGGTTTTCTAAAATATGACTGAAAACCTTGCATTTTTTTCATGTACAGACCGCCAAAATCCCACGCCCAGACAAGCCTTTTCTGCTCCCTTGAGGAACAGTTGAACCACAAGCACCCCCTCTACGTTCTCGCGAACAAGATTGACTGGAACAAGTTCGAGACCGAGTTTTCCAAATTGTTCGACGAAAAGATGGG